>JAEULF010000364.1 GCA_016793965.1 Alphaproteobacteria bacterium
GAGGTGCGGAGCAGCGGATGGAGGCCCCACCCCGACCCTCCCCATGCTGTCGCACGGGGAGGGGGAAGAGGCACCGTGCTTCCCCCTCCCCGTCGCGCAGCGATGGGGAGGGCCCCCGCTTTCGCGAGGGCGGTGGGGCCCTTCTTGCGGCGCTCATGCCGGCACCGCCATATCGGGCAGCGCCTGCGCGGCGCGGACATGGGAGAAGAAGGCGCGGGTCAGCGTGTCGGACAGCGCCATCGCCGCGCGCTCGACGGCGGCGGCGAGGTCGAGCAGCGCCGCCACCGCCGCGCGGTCCTCGAGCGAGCCCAGCGCCAGCACCGGGAAGGCGCGCAGCCGGGCGACCAGATCGGCGGCCAGCGCCTCGTCGCCGGCGGTCGCCGCCGTCCCCGCCGCGCGCGGCAGCGTGCGCAGGTGGTGCCGCACGGTCTCCGCCTGGAACAGCAGCGAGCGCGGGCTGGTCGGGTCGGCCAGCGCCAGGTCGACCACCGGGGCGAGCTGCAGCGCCGCCAGGTAGCGCGTGCGGTAGGTGATGGTCGAATCGCAGATCTCCAGCAGCACGCGCAGCGCCGCCTCCTCGTGCTTGGGATCGCAGGCCAGGACCACGCGCAGCGCCCGCGCGGTGGCCATGGCGCGCTCGATGCGCCGGCCGAGGTCGAGGAAGGCCCAGCCCGTGCCGCGGGTCATGTTCTCCGCCGCCAGGCCGGAGAGCGTCGAGAGCTCGGCGACCAGCAAGTCCATCGCCTGCAAGAGCCGGTCGAGCGCCATGCCGGCCGGCTCGGGGTAGCCGGACCGCGGCGGGGCGAGGCGCGCCCGCGTGCCGTCGATCATCGCCTTCAGGCAGTGCCACATGTCGGCGGAGAGGCGGTCGCGCATGCTGGAGCCCAGCCGCTCGACCGCCGCCAGCAGCGCCTCGATCGGCCCGCCGCTCGAGCAGGCGGCGGACAGCGTGACGGCGAGATAGCCGGGCGCCAGCGGGTCGAGCGCCTGTTGCGGCGTCAACCCGGCCGCCCCCAGGAGCCGCAGCAGCAGCCCCGCCTCGACCGTCTCGCGCGGCCCGAGCGGCCCGCCGGTCAGCCTGGCGAGCAGCGCGCGCATGGCGCGCGCCGCGCCGTCCAGCCGCTCGGCATAGCGGCCGAGCCAGAAGAGGTCGTCGGCGACGCGGCTGGGGAGCTCCCCCGTGGTGCGCTGGATGGCGAGGGGGGCGGCGACGCGGCCGCCCGGCACCACCATCTCCGTCCGGTCCTCGGCCATCACCCAGATGTCCTTGGCGATGCCGCTCGCCTGCAAGACGACGCGCGGCGCCAGCGGGTCGTCGGGGACCCGCGCCAGGCCGCCGGGCAGGCAATGATAGGCGGCGCCGTCGCCGATCGCGAAGACGCGCAGCAGCAGCGGCGCCGGCGCCAGGCCTTCCGCCGTCCAGCGCGGCGCCGAGGAGGGCGGCAGCGGCGCCTGCACGCACCAGCGCTCCGGCGACTCGGGCACCTGGCGGACGAGGGCGGCGAGGGCGTCCTCGTCCAGCGCCGCCCCCAGGACAGGCGTTCCGCCGCCGAAGGCCGGGCGCAGCACCGAGCGGCGCAGCAGGTCCGCCCAGCCCGCGGCGTCGGCGGGCAGCGTCTCCGCCGCATGGCCGAGCCAGCGCGTCGGCACCTGCGGCAGCGCCAGGTCCTCGCCGAGCACGATGCGGGCGAGCCAGGGCAGGCTGGCGAACACGGCCGGCGCCTCGGCCAGCGCGCTGCCGATCGCGTTGGCGACCACCAGCCCGCCCGAGCGCACGGCGCCGAGCAGCCCGGCCGCCCCCAGCGAGGAGTCCGGCCGCAGCTCCAGGGGATCGCACCAATTGCCGTCGATGCGGCGCAAGAGCACGTCGAGCCGCTGCAGCCCGCCCAGCGTCTTCAGCAGCACCCGGTTGCCGCGCACGGTCAGGTCGCCGCCCTCGACCAGCGCCAGCCCCATCTCGCGCGCCAGGTAGACATGCTCGAAATAGGCCTCGTTGTGCCGGCCGGGCGTGAGCAGCGCCACGCGCGGGTTGTCGGCCTCGCCGCCGAGCGCCCGCAGCTGCGCCTGCCAGAGCTCGAAGAAGGGCTGCAGCGGGCGGACCGCCACGGCGCGCAGCGCCTCGGGCAGCGCCCGGGCCATGATCCGCCGGTTCTCCAGCGCATAGCCGAGGCCGGCCGGCGCCTGGGTGCGGTCGGCCAGCACATGCCAGCGCCCGTCCGGGGCGCGCACCAGGTCGGCCGCATAGAGATGCAAGGCCGGCCCGCGCCGCCCGGCGGCGGCGCCGTTATCGAGCACCCGCGCCGGGCGCAGGAACTCCGGGTTGGCGAAGACGGCGCCGGCCGGCAGGGCGCCCGAGGCCAGCAGCCGCTGCGGCCCCAGCACATCGGCCAGCACGGCATCGATCAGCCGCGCGCGCTGCTTCACCCCCGCCTCGATCGCCTGCCACTCGGCAGAGGAGAGCATGACCGGTACGGGATCGAGCGCCCAGGCGCGGGCGTTGGAGCGCGGCCCCTGCCCCAGGCTTTGGCTCTGACTCTGGCTCTGGCTTTGCCCCTGGCCCTGGCTTTGCCCCTGCCCCTGACTCTGGCCCTGGCTTTGCCGCTGCCCCTGTCCGTTGCGGCTGCCGTTGCCCCCGACCGGATCGGGCGCATGCAGGTTGTAGGTGACGCCGTCATCCTCGATGAGGCGCGCGACGCGCCGCGCCCGCTCGGCCAGCCCCTCCGGCCCGAGCCCGCTGACGGCCGCGAGCAGCGCCGTCCAATGCGGCCGCACCGCCCCGGTGCCCGTCACCATCTCGTCGAAGGCGGGCGCGTCTGGTCCAGCCTCTGCCATTCCGCCCGGCGCTCCCGGTTGAGGCGCCCGAATCGCTTCTCGACTCAGGGCGCGGGACCATAGCAGGGGGGCGGCGGGAGCGGCAGGGGAGGTGGCAGGGGAGGCGGCAGGGGAGGTGGCGTCGGATCCGGCCCCCCCGGCGATCTCCCTGGAGCCCGCGCCCCCCCCCGCCCCCCCGGGGCCGCACCCAGCCCGTGCCCCGCACCAGTATGCCCTGCACTGATGCGCCGGCTGCCCGCCGTGGTGGTAGGGTCGGCGTGCCTGATCGCCGAGGGAGCCGAGCACCATGCCGTTCGACGTCCTGCGCAGCGCCGCTGCAGTCATCGCCGCCCCCTGGCGCCGGGGCGAGATGGCGACGCGGCACGCCCTCTGGGTCGGCTTCATCGCCCTGTTCTGCCCGCTCTTCCTCCTGCTCTACGCCCTCGCCGTCTCGGTCTACCTGACGACCGGACCCAACCCCCTGATGGCGGTGCAGACCGCCATCATGGCGGCGACCCTGGCACTCTTCGCCTGGCGTCGGCGCGTCGCGCCGGAATGGGGCTTCTTCGCCGTGGCGCTGCTGCTGGCGCTGCTCGGCGGCGCCGGTTTCGCTGCGCTGGGCCCGATCGGGCTGAACCTGGTGGCCTCGCTCGTGGCGCTGTTCATCGCCGCCATGTTCCTGCGCGGGCCCCGCCTCGGCGTCCTGCTGGCGACGATCGCGGCGACCTTTCCGGCCGGCTACCTCGCCCATCAGGCGCGGCTGATGCCGCTGGTCGCCGACCTCAACGCCTTCGCGCGCAGCGACGGCGCCTGGCTGCTCCTGGTCGGCGCCTTCCTCGTCGCCGGCACGCTGATCGCCTTCCTCGGCATCAAGACCTACCGCATGCTGGCCGAGCTGCAGCGCGCCCGCGCCGATCTGCGCACCATCCTCGAGCAGAGCCCGATCGGCATCGCCATCGTCGCCGAGGCGACGGGCCAGCGCCGCTTCGTCAACCGCCGCTTCCTGGCGCTGATGGGGGCTGCCGACGAGCAGGCGCTGCTCGGCCGACCGATCGCGGCGAGTTGGGCCACCAAGGCCGACTACGACACGAGCGGCGCGATCCTGGCCCGCGGCGACGACTTGCGGGACCTGGAGGCGCGGCGCCGGCGCCTGGACGGCAGCGAATGGTGGGCGCTGCACAATTCCTGCCGTGCCAGCTTCGAGGGCGAGGCGGTGCGCGTCGTCTTCGTCAACGACGTCACCCGGCGCAAATCGGCCGAGGCAGCCCTGGTCGAGGCCAAGGAGGCGGCCGAGCGCGCGGTCCGGGAGATGCGCGCCGCCCAGGCCCAGCTGGTCGAGGCGCAGAAGATGGCGGCTTTGGGCCGCCTCGTCGCGGGCGTGGCGCATGAGATGAACACGCCGGTCGGCAATGCGCTGGTCGCCGCCTCGGCCCTGCGCGACGACGCGCGGGCGCTCGCGGCAGCGCTCGCCGCCGGCCAGCTCCGCCGCTCGCTGCTGGAGGGCCACGCGGCGCGCAGCACCGAGGCGGCCGATCTGGCGATCGCCAATCTGGAGCGCGCGGCCCGCCTGGTCGGCGCCTTCAAGCAGATCGCCGCCGACCGCAGCGCCGAGCGGCGCGCCCGCTTCGACCTGCGCGCCGCCGTCGAGGCCGCGCAGGCGCTGGCGACCATGCGCCTGACCGGCCTCGGCGGTGCCGAGGCCAAGGCTGCCCTGGTCAACGCCGTGCCGCCGGGGATCACCATGGACAGCTACCCCGGCCCCTTGGAGCAGGCGCTGAGCAACCTGATTGCCAACGCCCTGCAGCACGGCCTCGACGGCCGCAAGGACGGGCGGGTGCGGATCGGGCTCGCGGGAGGGGATGGGGCGGGAGGGGAAGGAGCGGGAGGGGATGGAGCGCGCGACGCCAGGACAGGCGGGAATGGGGCAGCGGCGGACGCGACGGGCGCGGCGACGGGCGACGGGACGGCCGAGGCCGCGGCCGGGACCGCGGCCGGGACCGCGAGCGAAGCCGCCAGCCTGACGCTGGTCGTCGAGGATGACGGCCCCGGCATCGCCGCTTCCTTCCAGCCCCGCCTGTTCGAGCCCTTCTTCACGACGCGGCGCGACAAGGGCGCCGCCGGCCTCGGCCTGCACGTCGCCCACAACATCGCGACCGGCATCCTCGGCGGCGGCATCCGCGTGGTGTCGCAGCAAGGGCGCGGGACGCGGGTGATGATGGTGGTGCCGCGGGTGGCGCCGGGTGGGGGGTAAGGGGACAGTCACGCCGAGGCGCAGGGAGACACCGGCGCCTGGCTTGCCGTCGCCGGAGCTGCCTCTGAAGCTTTCGGGTTGATGACGGGCCGGGCCGTGCTGCGTTCTCAATCGCTGAATGCTGGAGCTTTCATTGCACGGTAGGCTGTCAACGTAACCTTCCAGATGAAGCAGATCCGCCACTGGCTGTTGATGCGGATCGAGAATTGCCCTGCCCGCTCGCCCTTCAGGGCCTCCAGCCGGTTGCTCGGCAAACGGCGGAGGTCGGCGAGGCTTACGGCGGCGTCGAGGATTTCCAGCCGCCTCCAGGCTTGGCGCTCCGACAAGATTCGCCTGCTTGAGGCATCGCGTGCCTTGGAGCCCTACCCCCGTCTCAGATCCAACGTCAGCGGGTACTCGCTCGCCGGCGTCGGCGCCACGGGCACGCTGGTCCCCGGCGTATGCCCGATCGGGAAGAACCTGGCCCGGCGCCTGGCCTCGGCCTCGTTGGCGTTGATCGGGAAGCGGTCATGCGCGCGGCCGCCGGGGTGGGCGACGTGGTAGGTGCAGCCGCCGATGGCGCGCGCACTCCAGGCATCGACCAGGTCGATCACCAGGGGGGCGTGCGGCGGGATGGTCGGGTGCAAGGCGCTGGGCGGGTTCCAGGCCTTGAAGCGGATGCCGGCGACGTACTCGCCCTCGATCCCCGTCGGGTGCAGCGGCACCTTGATGCCGTTGCAGGCCAGCACATGGCGCTCGCCGACCAGGTTCGCCAGCTTCACCTCGATGCGCTCGACCGAGCTGTCGACATAGCGCGCCGTGCCGCCGGCCGCGCTCTCCTCGCCGAGCACGTGCCAGGGCTCGAGCGCGTTCCTCAGCTCCAGGTGCACGCCGGCGAAGGCCGCCTCGCCGATCGGCGGGAAGCGGAACTCCCAATGCGGCGCGAACCAGGCGGGGTCGAGGGCGAAGCCGCGCGCGGCGAGGTCGGCGACGATCTCCGCCAGATCCTCGCGCACGAAATGCGGCAGCATGAAGGTGTCGTGCAGCCGCGTGTTCCAGCGCACCAAGGGCTTGTCGTAAGGCCGCTCCCAGAAGGCGGCGACGAGCGCGCGCATCAACAGCTGCTGCGCGCAGCTCATGCGCTGGTGCGGCGGCATCTCGAAGGCGCGCAGCTCCAGGAGGCCGCGCCGGCCGGAGGGGCCGTCCGGGCTGTAGAGCTTGTCGATCGAGAACTCGGCGCGGTGCGTGTTGCCGGTGACGTCGACCAGGATGTTGCGGAAGATCCGGTCGGTCATCCAAGGGGGAGGGGGGTGCGGCGGGTCCCTCTGCGCCGTCACCTGCTTGATGGCCGTCTCCAGCTCGTAGACGGCGTCGTTGCGCGCCTCGTCCACCCGGGGATGCTGGCTGGTCGGGCCGATGAACTGGCCGGAGAAGCAGTAGGAGAGGGAGGGGTGGTTGTGCCAGTAGGCGACCAGGCTCGCCAGGAGATCGGGGCGGCGCAGGAAGGGAGAGTCGGCCGGCGTGCGGCCGCCGAGCACGAAGTGGTTGCCGCCGCCGGTGCCGACATGCCGGCCGTCGAGGTTGAACTTCTCGGCGACCAGGCGGGACTGGCGCGCCTCCTCGTAGACGATCTGCGTGCGCGCGACGAGCTCGTCCCAGCTCTCGGCGGGGTGGATGTTGACCTCGATGACGCCGGGATCGGGCGTGATCTCGAAGCGCTGCAGGCGCTGGTCGAAGGGCGGCGTGTAGCCCTCGACGATGACCGGCTGGGCGAGCTTCCGCGCCGTGTCCTCGACGGCGGCGACGAGGTCGAGATAGTCCTCCGCCAGGCTCACCGGCGGCATGAAGACGGTGAGCAGCCCGCCGCGCGGCTCGACGCAGAGTGCCGTGCGCGCCAGCCAGGCCGCGGATTCGTTGCGGCCGGGCCGGCTGTCGAGCTTCGCCGGCTTGCGCCTGGCGCCGGTGTCGCGCGCGCCGTTTCCGCCCCCGGGGCCGTTGCCTGACAGTGCCGGCCGGCGGTCCTGCAGCAGCGGCTGGGCGGCAGCGCGGCCGTCGCGCAGCCAGGCATAAGGCGGCAGCGGCAGCGCCGCCTGCATGGGGTCGCGCTCCAGGGCGGTCTCGACGTCGGCCGCCGCCGTCCAGGGCAGGGAGTCGAGCGGCAGGCGCAGGCCCATCGGCGAATCGCCGGGGATCAGGTACATGGTCTCCGGCCGGAAGAACCAGGGGCCGGAGCGCCAGCGCCGCCCCGATGGTCCATTGGGCGGGCCATCGGCGATCAGCGGCAGGCAGTAGCCGACGATATGGCTCAGCCCCTGCTCGAACACGCGGGCGATGCGCGCGCGCTCCAGCGGGTCCTCGACGCGGCTGTCCTTGACGTCGACGTTCACGGGCAGCCGGCGCTCGCGCCAGATGTAATAGAACATGTCCTCGTAGCCCGGCGTCGCCCAGCGCGGTTCGACCGCCAGGCGCTCGGCCAGCGCCTCGATGAAGGCCTTGGCCTGCTCCGGCCCGGCATTGCCCTTGGACTCGTCGCTGGCGAGAAGGGCCTGGTCCTGCCAGATCGGCTCGCCGTCGCGGCGCCAGTGGCAGCCCAGGGCCCAGCGCGGCAGCTGCTCGCCGGGGTACCATTTGCCCTGGCCGTAATGCAGCAGCGGCCCCGTCGCGAAGCGGCGGGCGAGGCGGCGCAGCAGGCCGCCGGCCAGCCGGCGCTTGGTCGGGCCCAAGGCGGCGATGGTCCATTCCGCGCCGTCGCGGTCGTCCAGGCTGACGAAGGTCGGCTCGCCGCCCATGGTCAGCCGCACGTCGCCGGCGCGCAGCCGGGCGTCGACCTCCTGGCCGACCGCCTGGATGCGCTCCCATTGCGGCTCGGTGTAGGGCTTGGTGACGCGCGGCGTCTCGCGCACGCGGGTCACGCTCATGCTGACCGCGAACGCGACCTCGGCCTTCTCGTGGCCGCCCTCGATGGGCGCCGCAGCGGTCGGCTCGGGGCCGCTGGCGAGCGGGATATGGCCCTCGCCCGCCATCAGCCCGGAGGTCGGGTCGAGGCCGATCCAGCCGGCACCAGGCAGGTAGACCTCGGTCCAGGCATGCAGGTCGGTGAAATCGGCGCTGGGGCCGGAGGGACCGTCGAGCGACTTCTCGTCGGCGACGAGCTGGATCAGGTAGCCGGAGACGAAGCGCGCGGCGAAGCCCAGATGCCTGAGGATATGGACGAACAGCCAGGCGCTGTCGCGGCAGGAGCCCTTGGCCAGCCGCAGCGTCGCGTCGGGCGTCTGCACGCCCGGCTCCATGCGGATGACGTAGGCGATCTCGCGCTGCAGCCGCTGGTTCAGCGCCACCAGCACGTCGATCGTGCGCCGGGGCGTGCGGTCGACGCCGGCGAGGAAGGCGGC
>JAEULF010000289.1 GCA_016793965.1 Alphaproteobacteria bacterium
GTGGTCGAGCCGGAGACGCTGCTGCTCGACGAGCCGCTCTCCAACCTCGACGCCAATCTGCGCGAGGAGATGCGCTTCGAGATCCGCCGCCTGCACGACGAGTACCGCTACACCACGGTCTACGTGACGCACGACCAGGCCGAGGCGATGACGGCCGCCGATCTGATCGTCGTGATGAACCAGGGACGGATCGAGCAGTCCGGATCGCCGCAGGACATCTACAGGCAACCCCGATCGGAGTTCGTGGCACGCTTCATCGGCGGCGCCAACATCCTGAAAGGACGCCGCGTCGGCGCGGACGCGATCGACTGCGACGGCGTCGTCCTGCGCTGCGGAGGCGGCGAGTTCGCGCCGTCGGGAGACGCCGCACTGGCCATCCGGTTCCACGATGTGGAGCTGACGGAAGCCACCGCCGCAGCCGGCGTCAACGAGACCAGCGGCTTGGTCGCGCGGCAGATCTACCTGGGCTCGCACAGGGACTACCTGATCGAGCTCGCGAACAAGCAGCAGCTTCGGGTGACGGCGCCGCCCGAGATCGAGTTCGCGCCGGGGCGTCAGGTCGGGCTGCGCCTGCCGCCCGAGCGCTGCAGGGCGCTCGCGCACTGAGCTGAACGCGGCCGGACAGGGGGGAGAGCATGAGACCGATCCTGAGCATGTCGACGGGGCTCCCGGCGGCGCTGGTCGCGCTGGCCGCAGCGGCGGCGCTGGCGCTGCCTGCGGCGGCGCAGGCGCCGGCGCCGAGCAAGGCGACGCCGGAGCTGATCGCCGCCGCCAAGGCGGAGGGCAAGGTCAGCTTCTACACCTCGATCGAGATCAAGCTGGCCGAGCGCCTGGGCAAGGCCTTCGAGGCCAAGTACCCGGGCATCAAGGTGCAGGTCGAGCGCTCCGGCGCCGAGCGCAACTTCCAGCGCATCATGCAGGAGTACGGCAGCAACATCCGCAACGCCGACGTGATCGAGAGCTCAGACGCGGCGCACGTCCTGGTCTGGAAGCGCAACGGCTGGCTGGCGCCCTTCGTGCCGGAGGACGTCGCCAAGTGGCCGGCCGACCAGCGCGATCCCGACGGCACCTTCGCGGCGAACCGCGCGACGCTCTCGGTCGGCGGCTACAACACGAAGCAGCTGAAGCCCGAGGAAGCGCCGAAGAGCTTCGCCGACATGGTCGATGCCAAGTGGCAGGGCAAGATCGTCAAGGCGCATCCGGGCTACAGCGGCACGATCATGACCGCGACCTTCCAGATCGCCGAGACGCTCGGCTGGGGCTATCTTGAGAAGCTCGGCAAGCAGAAGGTGATGCAGGTGCAGTCCGCCACGGACCCGCCGAAGAAGCTCGCCTCCGGCGAGCGCCAGGTCATGGCGGACGGCGTCGAGTACCTGATGATCACGATGAAGAAGGACGGCGCGCCGGTCGAGATCATCTACCCGTCCGAGGGCACGCCGCTCGTCGCCGGCATGGGCGCGGTGCTGAAGGCCGCGCCGAACCCGAACGCCGCGCGCCTGTTCGCCATCTTCCTGTTCTCGCAGGAGGGGCAGCAGATCGCCTGCACCGAGGGCGGGCTGCGCTCCTTCCACCCGGGCGTCGTCGAGCCGGGCGACCGCGTGCCCTTCGCGAAGATCAAGACCATGAAGGCGGACCCGGTCGCGCAGGAGAAGGCGATCGAGGCCACCAAGGCGAAGTACACGCAGTACTTCGGCACGTGATGGGTCGCCCGTGACGATCGCCCCGTGACGACCGCGCTGCCGGAAGCGCAGATCGAGCGCCCGGCAGCGCGGACCGGCGCCCCGGCGCCGGCGCCGCGCCTGCCGGACATGACGCGGCCCGTGCTGGTCATGCTCGCCATCGTGCTGTGCGTGCTCGTGCTGCTGCCGATCGGCTGGCTCGTCGCCTACGCCTTCGTCGGCGCCGACGGCAAGCCGACGCTCGCCAACTTCGTGCGGCTGGCGAGCGACCCGGCCTTCTCGCGCCCGCTGCTGACCTCGCTGCGGATCGCCATCAGCGTGGCGCTGCTCGCCTGCGCCGTCTCGCTGCCGCTCGCATGGCTCGTCGCGCGCAGCGACATGCCGATGCGCCGCACGGTCAGGGCGCTGGTGACGGCCTCCTTCGTGACGCCGCCCTTCCTCGGCGCCATCGCCTGGGAGATCCTGGCTGCTCCCAACTCCGGCGTGCTGAACCAGTGGGCCCGCGCGCTCCTCGGCCTGAAGCCGTTCGACCAGGTGCTCAACATCTACACCGCCGAGGGCGTGACCTTCGTCATCACGCTCTACGCCATGCCCTACGCCTTCGTGCTGGTGACCAACGCGCTGGAGCGCATCCCGGCCGAGCTCGAGCAGGCGTCGGCGATCCTCGGCGGCAGCGCCTGGCGGACGCTGCGCCGGGTGACGATCCCGCTCGTGGCGCCGGCGCTGCTCGCCGGCGGGCTCGTGGCCTTCCTGCAGGCGATGACCCTGTTCGGGTCGCCGGCCATCCTGGCGCTGCCCGCCGGCTTCCACGTGCACACGACCAAGATCTGGAGCCTGTTCCAGTACCCGCCGGCACCCCATCTCGCAGCGGCGGCGGCGCTGCCGCTCCTGGCGCTCACGGTCGGCCTTCTCGTGCTGCAGCGCCGGCTGCTCGGACGGCGCGGCTACACGGTGATCGGCGACAAGAGCGGTGCTGCTCGCACGGTCTCGCTCGGCCGCTGGCGCTGGGCGGCGCTCGCCTATGCGACGGTGATGGTGACGCTGCCGGTGCTGCTGCCCTACGGCGCGCTGCTGAAGACCGCGCTCGTGCCGACGGTCGCTGACGCGCTGTCCCTCGAAACGCTCACCTTCAAGCATGTCCGCTTCGTCTTCCTGGAGTTCTCGCAGACGCGCCATGCGCTGTGGAACACCGTCCTCCTCGGGCTCCTGACCGCGACGCTGGGCACGCTGCTGGCGCTGGTCGTCGCCTACATCACCGGGCGCAAGCTGGTGGCGGGCCATCAGGTGCTGGGATTCCTCGCCACCGCGCCCGTCGCGATCCCGGGCATCGTGCTCGGCGTCGGCCTCTTCCTCGCCTACACGCGGCCGCCGGTCGTGCTCTACGGCACGCTGTGGATCCTGCTGCTCGCCTTCCTGACGATCGAGCTGCCCGCCGGCTACCAGCAGATGCGGGCGGCCTTCTCCGGCCTGCACCCGGAGCTGGAGGAGGCGAGCCGCATCCTCGGCGCGACCCGGCTCGGCACGCTGCGGCGGATCACCGCGCCCCTGCTGCGCACCAGCGTCGTCGCCGCCTGGTGCTTCATCTTCATCGGGACGATCCGCGAGCTGTCGGCCGCGATCATGCTCTCGACGGCGAACACCAAGATCATCTCGGTGGTGATCTACGACCTCAACGAGAGCGGCGACCTCGGCGCGATCTCGGTCCTCGGCCTGACGCTGCTGCTCGTGACCTTCACCGTCGTCATCCTCGTCAACCGGCTCACCGGCCTCGGCCGCAAGGTGCTGGCGGCGAGCTGACGCGATGCGACCGCCTACCCGCCGAGATAGGCGCCGCCGTTGACGTGGATGACCTGGCCGGTGACGAAGCGCGCCGCTGGGCCGCAGAGATGGCGCACCATCGCGGCGACTTCCGCGGGCGGGCCGCGCCGGCCGCTGAGCGTGGCATGCCGCGCGTGATGCGCCGGGTCGCCGCTCGCCGAGGCGGTGCCGCGCGGCGTGTCGATCAGGCCTGGCGACACGCAGTTGACGGTGATGCCGTCCGCCGCGAGCTCGTGCGCGAGCGCCCGCGTCAGGCCGACGATGCCGGCCTTGGCGGCGACGACATGGGCGCGCCGTGCGGCGCCGGTGTGCGCGCTCAGCCCGCCGAGATTGACGATCGTCCCGGCGCCGCTCGCGCGCAGGTGCGGCAGCGCAGCCCTGCTGCACAGGAAGGCGCTGTCGAGGATGGCGGCGAGGCCCTGGCGCCAGGCGGCGTAGTCCAGGTCGTCGATGCCGACCTCGTGCCGCACAGCCGCGTTGTTGACCAGGATGTCGAGCCCGCCGAGCTGGCCCGCCGCGGCGGCGACCAGGCCGCGCACGGCCGCCTCGTCCGTCACGTCGGCGAGCAGCACGATCGCCCTCCCGCCCTTGGCTGCGATCGCCGCGGCGACGGACTCCGCCTCGGCGCGCGACGTCCGCGCGTTGACGGCGACCGCTGCGCCCGCCTCGGCGAGCGCCAGCGCGATCGCCCGCCCGATGTTGCGCGAGGCGCCGGTGACCAGCGCGCTCCTGCCCGCGAGCTCCGCCATAGCGCTCTCCCTCAGCCGCGCAACGCGGCGAGGTCGACGGCGCCGGCGAAGAGCTTGCGCAGGCTCGCCAGCGCCGCCTCCGCCTTCGCCCGCGTCCAGCCGCCGAAGGCCGCGTTGCGGAAGAACTTGTCCTCCAGCGCCGCGCGCGACAGCGGCTCGTGCGCGCCGCCGCGCAGGTGCGGCTGGCGCTCCTCCAGCGTGCTGCCGTCCTTCAGGCGGACGCGCACATGGCCGGTGTAGTTGGAGGGATAGGGATTGCCCGGGTCGATCGCGTAGCGCACCGTCGCGGCCACCATGCGCAACGTCGGATCCCGCGCGGTCTCCTCGGTGAAGGCGGCGAGGCCGGCGTCGCCCAGCACCAGGCCGGCGGCGACGCAGAACGGCGTCGAGAACTTGGCGGCGTAGGCGTTGGGCGGCGCCTGCTTGAGCGCCAGCGGCTCCCACAGCCGGTGCACGGTGCCCTCGGCGACCTCGCACAGGATCTCCGCGACGTCGCCCGGCTTGACGCCGCGCGCCTTGAGCCGCGCCGCGCAGTCGACATAAGGCTGCGCCATGGTGCCGCAGGCGAAGGGCTTGAAGGCCAGCGTCTCGGCGACCCACTGCGTGCCGAAGCCGTCGGTCAGCTTGCCGTAGTCGCCCTCGGCCCCGCGCGCGAAGCCGTGGAACAATCCGTGCGTCCCCTCGAACACGCTGGCCGGGCCCTGGAAGCCCGAGCGCCCGAGCGACGCGGCGCGCAGCCCCGCCTGCGCCGCCCAGCCCGGATGCATCCGCTTCGTCCAGCTGCCGTCCGCCAGATACTCGATGATGCCGCTCGCCATGCTGCCGGCGACGCCGAGCGCATCGACCATCTTGCCGGGCTGGAGCCGCATCGCCGCGCCGATGCCTGCCGTGGCGGCGAGCGCGCCGAACACGCTGGTCGGATGGAACCCGGCCTTGTGCACGCGCTTCGGCGCCACCAGGCTGAGACGGCAGATCGCCTCGACCCCGACGGCGATGCCGAGCAGCACGGACGGACCGTCGAGCCGGTGCCGCTCGGCCGCGGCGAGCACGGCCGGGACGATGACGGCGCCGGCATGCACCGGCCCGCCCTCGAACGTGTCGTCGAAATCCTCGCCATGCGCAGCCGTACCGTTGACCAGCGCCGCGCCGGCGGCGTCCCCGGTCCGGGCGTGGCCGATCATGGTGCACGGACCGTCGGCATCGAGGCCGGCGACGGTGGCGCCGATGTAGTCGCTGCGGCGCGCGGCGACGCAAAGCCCGGCCACGTCGAGCACCAGGTTGTCCGCCATGGCGCGCACCGCGGCCGGGATCGCCTCGGGCGACAGGGCGGCGATGCGCTCGGCGAGCGTCGCCGCGACGGTCGGCTTGCTCTCGCCTGGCTTGCTCATGGCGCCGCCTCCGCGGCCGGAGCACGGCGCGCGTCGCGCCGCAGCGAGTAGGCCACCAGGACGAGGGAGCAAATGAGCAGGCCCAGCGAGACCGGGTCCTCCAGGAAGATCATGTGGTCGCCTCCGGAGAGCACGAGGGAACGGCGGTAGCTCGACTCGACCATGCCGCCGAGCACGATGCCCAGGACCATCGGCAGGAACGGCACGTCGAGCCGGCGCATGAGGTAGCCGAGGACGCCGAAGCCGAGCGTCATCGCGACGTCCAAGACGCTCTGCTCGATCGCGTAGATGCCGGAGAGCACGAGCGCCAGGACGCAAGCCATGAGATAGGGTTTCGGCCGGTTCACCAGCCAGATGCACGGCGTGAGGATGACCAGGCCGATGAGCAGCATGAAGACGTTGGCGACGAGCAGCCCGGCATAGAGGCCGTACGCGACGTCGGGGTTGCGCTCGAACAGCAGGGGTCCGGGCGTCAGGCCGTGGATGAGGAGCCCGCCCAGCAGGATCGCTGCCGAGTTCGAGCCGGGGATGCCGAGGCTGAGCAGCGGCACGAGCGCCGTCCCGGTCACCACGTTGTTCGCCGCCTCGGGCGCGGCGACGCCCTCAGGCGAGCCGCGCCCGAACTCGTCGGGCGCCTTGGACCAGCGCTTCGCCTCGTTGTAGGCGAGGAAGGCGGCGACCGTCCCGCCGGCGCCGGGCGTGACGCCCTCGACCGTGCCGATGGCGCAGCCGATCGCCTGCGGCCGGAGCAGGCGCTTCGACAGCGCCCAGCCCGGCAGCTTCAAGCGCGTCTCCCGCGCATCGACCTTCTGCCATGCCGGCTCCGACACCTGCGCGAGGACCTCGCTCACGGCGAAGAGGCCGACCATGGCCACGATCGGACGGATGCCGGTCAGCAGCTCCGCCGTGCCGAAGGTGAAGCGCGCGACGCCGGACACCGGGTCGGTGCCGACGGTGGCGATCATGACGCCGACCGTCGCGGCGATGAGGCCCTTCAGCAGCGAGCTGCCGGACAGGCCGGCGATGGCGCTCAAGCCGAGGATGCCCAGCGCGAAATAGGCTGGCGGGGTGAAGGCGAGGGCGACGCGCGCCAGCGGCTCGGTCAGCAGCACCAGCATGCCCAGGCCGAACAGCCCGCCGACCAGGCCGGACACCAGCGAGATGCCGAGCGCCAGGCCGGCCTCGCCGCGCCGGTTCATCTCGTAGCCGTCGATCGTCGTCGCCGCGGCTGAGTTGGTGCCGGGCGTGCGGATCAGGATGGCCGGGATCGAGCCGCCGTACTCCGCGCCGACATAGGTGGAGGCGAGCAGCACGACGGCGGTGACGGGGTCGAGGCCGTAGGTGAAGGGCAGCAGCAGCGCCATGGCGATCGACGGCGAGATGCCGGGCAGCGCGCCGCCGAAGATGCCCCAGACGACGCCGACCGCCGCGGCCGGGACGGCCCAGGTCGATGTCAGCGCGCTCCAGGCGATGGCGAGCTCGTGCATGAGGCCTCAGAGGACGTGGCGCCATAGCGCGCCGACCGGCAGCGCCACGCCGAACGCCTTGGCGAAGCTCAGCCAGAGCACCGCGCCGGCCGCTACGCTGACGGCGGCGAGGCCGGCGCTCGGACGGGCGCCGCCGAGGCTCGCCGCCGCCGCGACCAGCGCGCTGATCGCCGCCGCGTAGCCGAGCAGCGGCAGGAGCAGGAGATAGCCGGCCGCGATCCCCAGCATGGCGAGCGCCCTGCCATGCGCCCGCCAGGGCTCGGGCGCGGTCGGCGCGCTGGCGCGCGATCGGAAAGAGCGCAGCAGCAGGAGCGCGCCGAGCAGCGCCAGCGCCGCCGCGAGGGCCCTGGGCACGCCTTGCGCGCCGACGGCATCCGACAGCAGGCTCTCCTGGATCGCGCCGCCGAGCCAGGCGTAGACCGACGCCAGGCCGATCGCCGCCAAGGCGCAGGCACGGTCGCCGCGCACGGCGCGGCCTACTTGACGACCCCGAGCTCGCGCAGCGACGTGCCGACCTCCTCCGCGAAGCGCTTGGTGAAGGCCTGCGCTTCCGCAGGGCCCATCAGGGCGGTCACCAGGCTCTCCTCGGCGATCTTGGCCTTGTAGTCCGGGCGCTCGATGACCTTGCCGATGGCGGTCTTGAGCATCTCGCCGACGGCGGCCGGCGTGCCCTTCGGCGCGGCAAGGCCGCGGAACTTGGTGACGACCAGGTCGGTGCCCTGCTCGCGCGCCGTGCCGAGGTCTGGATAGCGGGGCAGGCGCTTCTCCGTCAGCGTCCCGAGGAGGCGCACCTGGCCGGCGCCGAGCTGCGGCAGGATCTCCTGGATCTCGCCGATGCCGATGTCGAGCGTGCCGTTCAGCACGTTGATCATCAGGTCGCCGCCGCCCTCATGCGAGACGACCGCCGCCTTGGCCCCGGTCAGGCGGTTCAGGCGCTCCAGCGCGATGCGCTCGAGCGATGCCGGGTTCGCGGCACCCCAGCGCTGCTTGCCCGGCGCCTTCTTGGCCGCGTCCATCGCCTCGGCGAGCGTCTTGAACGGCGACTGCGCGCGCGCGTAGACGACCTCGGGGTCGAGGAAGACGATCACCGCCGGATCGAGGCTGTCGTAGCCGAACTCGATCTTGCTGAGCAGCGTCGTCTGGATGTAGGTCGGCGTCGTCGCGTAGAAGATCGAGCCGTCGGCGGGCGCCTGCGCCACG
>JAEULF010000426.1 GCA_016793965.1 Alphaproteobacteria bacterium
GGGCTCCAAGTCGCGTCTGGTCGGGCCGAACTGCCCCGGCGTGATCACGCCGGGCGAGTGCAAGATCGGGATCATGCCGGGCCATATCCACAAGCGCGGCAAGATCGGCATCGTCTCGCGCTCGGGCACGCTGACCTACGAAGCGGTGGCGCAGACCTCGGCGGTCGGCCTCGGGCCATCGACCTGCAGCGGTATCGGCGGCGACCCGGTCAATGGCACCCACTTCATCGACTGCCTGGACATGTTCCTCGGCGACACGGAGACCGAGGCGATCATCATGATCGGCGAGATCGGCGGCGACGCCGAGGTGCAGGGCGCCGATTTCCTGAAGCGGTCCAAGGTCAAGAAGCCGGTCGCAGGGTTCATCGCGGGCAAGACGGCGCCCCCGGGAAAGCGCATGGGCCATGCCGGCGCGGTGATCTCCGGCGGCAAGGACACGGCCGCCTACAAGATCGACATCATGAAGTCGGCCGGGATCCACGTCGCTGACAGCCCGGCGAGCCTGGGCAGCACGATGCTGCAGGCATTGAAGAAATAGCCGGTCGCGGGCAGAGCTTGCCGCCGGCCGGACGGCGACCACTTCGATCTCGCCCGAGGCGGCGGCGCGGCGCGTCACGCGGCGGTGACGGCGCGTCGCCCGGGCGCAACGCATGAGGCAGGCCATGGGATCGGTGATCGAGCAATCCTCCTTCCTGAACGGCGCCAACGCGGCCTTCATCGGCGAGCTCTACGCGCAGTTCCTCAGGGATTCGGGCGCAGTCGACCCGAGCTGGCGGGCGTTCTTCGGCGACCTGCGCGACGACCAGCGCGCCGTGCTCGACGAGATGCGCGGCGCCACGTGGTCGCCGCGCGACGTCAAGGTCATCGGCAGCGACGCCGGCAACGACGACGGGACGCTGCCGCAGATCGGTACCGGCAACGGCCGCGGCAACGGCGGCGGCCAGGCCGTCGCCTATGCGATGCCCTACCCGATGCCGGGCACCGGCGCCTTCGCGCCGTCGGTCGACCAGCTGCGCCGCGCGACGCTGGACAGCATCCAGGCGCTGATGCTGATCCGAGCCTATCGCATCCGCGGCCATCTCTACGCCGATCTCGACCCGCTCGGCTTGGAGCAGCCCTCCTACCACTCCGAGCTCGACTACAAGACGTACGGCTTCGCCGAGGCGGACCTCGACCGCTCGATCTTCATCAACCACGTGCTCGGCCTCGAATCGGCGACGCTCAGGCAGATCCTGACGATCCTGAAGGAGACGTACTGCGCCAAGATCGGCGTCGAGTTCATGCACATCCAGGACCCGGCGCAGAAGAGCTGGATCCAGGAGCGCATCGAGGGCGTGCACAACCGCACGGACTTCACGGTCAACGGCAAGCGGGCGATCCTGGAGCGCCTGACGGCGTCCGAGACCTTCGAGAAGTTCCTGGACAAGAAGTTCACGGGCACCAAGCGCTTCGGCCTCGACGGCGGCGAGAGCGTCATCCCGGCGCTCGAGCAGATCATCAAGCGCGGCGGCCAGCTGGGATTGCGCGAGATCGTGCTCGGTATGGCGCATCGCGGCCGCCTCAACGTGCTCGCCAACGTCATGGGCAAGCCGTTCACGGCGATCTTCTCGGAGTTCCAGGGCAATCCCGCGAAGCCCGACGACGTGCAGGGGTCGGGCGACGTGAAGTACCACCTCGGCACCTCCTCCGACCGCAGCTTCGACGGCATCTCCGTGCACCTGTCGCTCACCGCCAACCCGTCGCACCTCGAGGTTGTCGACCCGGTCGTGCTCGGCAAGGTGCGGGCCAAGCAGCGCGAGCGCCAGGACGAGGATCGCACGCAGGTGATGGGCCTGCTGCTGCACGGCGACGCCGCCTTCGCCGGACAGGGCGTGGTCGCCGAGTGCTTCGACATGTCGCAGCTCAAGGGCTATCGCACCGGCGGCACGATCCACGTCATCGTCAACAACCAGATCGGGTTCACGACGAGCCCGAAGGTCGCGCGCTCGTCGCCCTACTGCACCGACGTCGCCAAGCGCGTCGGCGCGCCGATCCTGCACGTAAACTCCGATGATCCCGAGGCGGTCGTCCACTGCGCGCGCATCGCCATCGAGTTCCGCCAGAAGTTCAAGTCCGACGTGGTGCTGGACATCGTCTGCTACCGCCGGCACGGGCATAACGAGAGCGACGAGCCGGCCTTCACGCAACCGCTGATGTACAAGAAGATCAAGGCGCATCCGACGACGCGCCACATCTACGCGGAGAAGCTGGTCGCGACCGAGACGATCACCAGGTCCGAGG
This sequence comes from Alphaproteobacteria bacterium, assembly GCA_016793965.1. GTDB lineage: Bacteria > Pseudomonadota > Alphaproteobacteria > JAEULF01 > JAEULF01 > JAEULF01. The sequence continues at coordinate 2,281 of JAEULF010000426.1, forward strand.
CCGACGCCGTGCTGCGGGAGGCCGAGAAGCGCCTCGAGGACGCGTTCGAGGCCGCGGCGACCTACAAGCCGAACAAGGCCGACTGGCTGGAGGGCCGCTGGGCCGGGCTGGCCACGGCGTCAGGCGATGCGCGCCGCGGCGAGACCGCGGTCGAGCTCGACACTCTGAAGGAGATCGGCACGGCGATCAGCGAGCCGCCCCCGAACTTCGACCTGAACCCGAAGATCCGGCGCCAGCTCGAGATCAAGCGCAAGTCGATCGAGACCGGCGAGGGGATCGACTGGGCGACGGCCGAGGCGCTCGCTTTCGGGAGCCTGCTCGTCGAATCCACGCCTGTGCGCCTGTCCGGCCAGGATTGCGGGCGGGGTACCTTCAGCCACCGTCACGCCGTCCTGGTCGACCAGACCACGGAGGACCGGTACGTCCCTCTCAACCATGTGCGCTTCGGCCAGGCGCCATTCGAGGTGCTCGATAGCCCTCTCTCTGAGGTCGGCATCCTCGGCTTCGAGTATGGCTACGCTCTGGCCGAGCCGCAGATGCTCGTGCTCTGGGAGGGCCAGTTCGGCGACTTCGCCAACGGTGCGCAGGTGATCATCGACCAGTTCATCGCCTCGGGAGAGGCGAAGTGGCTGCGTATGTGCGGCCTCGTCATGCTGCTGCCGCACGGCTACGAGGGCCAGGGGCCCGAGCACAGCTCGGCGCGGCTCGAGCGCTACCTGCAGCTCTGCGCCGAGGACAACATGCAGGTCTGCAACGTCACCACGCCGGCGCAGTACTTCCACGTCCTGCGTCGCCAGATCCGGCGCAACTTCAGGAAGCCGCTCATCCTGATGACGCCGAAGTCGCTGCTCAGGCACAAGCTCTGTGTCTCGAAGCTCGATGAGTTCGGGCCGGGGTCGAGCTTCCATCGCGTGCTTTGGGATGACCTCAAGATCGACGACAAGGACGTCAAGCGCGTCGTGCTCTGCCAGGGCAAGGTCTATTTCGACCTGGTCGAGGCGCGCGAGAAGCGCGGCGCCAAGAACGTCACCATCCTGCGCCTGGAGCAGATGTACCCGTTCCCTGACAGCGCCTTGAAGCAGGAGCTGGCGCGCTTTCAGAAGGCCGAGGTCGTCTGGTGCCAGGAGGAGCCGAAGAACATGGGCGCCTGGACCTTCGTGGCGCCGCGGCTGGAAGAGGTGCTGGAGTCGATCGGCGCCAAGCACGTGCGGCCGCGCTACGCCGGCCGTCCGGAGGCCGCGTCGCCGGCGACCGGGAGCTACAAGCACCACAACGCCGAGCAGGCGGCGCTGTGCGAGGCCGCCCTGAAGATCTGAGTTGAACGCTGCGGGCGGCGTTCGCAGGACGACATCGCGCCCGGCTGGGCGCCCACAAGCGAGAGCGAGGCCATGGCCGACATCATCGTCCCGACCCTCGGCGAGTCTGTGACCGAGGCGACCGTCGCGAAATGGCTGAAGGCCGTCGGCGACGCGGTGAAGGCTGACGAGCCCCTGGTGGAGCTCGAGACGGACAAGGTGACGGTCGAGGTCAACGCCGCCTCCGGCGGCGTGCTGTCCGAGATCGCTGCGGCAGCCGGCGCCACGGTTGCGGTCGGCGCGCTGCTCGGGCGGATCGGCGCCGGCGCAGGTGCTGCTGCTGCGGCTCCGGCTGCGAAGCCGGCGACACCTGCCCCCGCCGCCCCGGCGGCAAAGCCGGCGGCGGCAGCGCCAGCGGCTGCGCCATTGTCGCCCGCCGTTCGCAAGATGGTCGAGGAGGCCAAGGTCGATCCGGGCGCGATCGCCGGGACGGGCAAGGATGGCCGGCTGACCAAGGGCGACGTGATCGCCGCGACGGCCGGCGGCGCCAAGCCCGCGCCGGCACCGGCCGCGCGGCCAGCGGCCGCTCCGGCTGCACTGGCCGGACCGATGTTCCCGGCCAACCTGCCGCCGCGCCCCGAGGATCCGCGCGAGGAGCGCGTGAAGATGACGCGGCTGCGCCAGCGCATCGCGCAGCGCCTGAAGGAGGCCCAGAACACCGCGGCCATGCTGACCACCTTCAACGAGGTGGACATGACGGCGCTGATGGCCCTGCGCGGCGAGTACAAGGACAGCTTCGAGAAGAAGCACGGCGTGCGGCTCGGCTTCCTCTCCTTCTTCGTGAAGGCCTGCATCCAGGCGCTGAAGGAGCTGCCTGCGGTCAACGCCGAGATCTACGGCGACGAGATCGTCTACAAGAACTACTACGACGTCGGTGTCGCCGTCGGCACGCCGCAGGGCCTCGTCGTCCCGGTGGTGCGCAACGCCGACCTGCTGAGCTTCGCGGAGATCGAGAAGACGATCGCAGAGCTCGGCAAGCGGGCGCGCGACGGCAAGCTGACGATCCAGGAGCTGACCGGCGGGACCTTCACGATCTCGAACGGCGGCGTCTACGGCTCGCTGCTGTCGATGCCGATCCTCAATCCGCCGCAGTCCGGCATCCTCGGCATGCACAAGATCCAGAAGCGGCCGATGGTGGTGGGCGACAAGATCGAGGCGCGCGACATGATGTACCTCGCGCTGTCCTACGACCACCGCATCATCGACGGACGCGAGGCCGTGACCTTCCTCGTGCGCGTCAAGGAGAGCCTTGAGGCTCCCGAGCGCCTGCTTCTCGGTCTCTAGGCGGGCCGACGTCAGAGCGTGCCGTCGCCGGGCAGGCCGATGTCGCCCGGCAGCGGGTTGGCGCGGCGCCAGGCGAGCTGGCGCTCGACGGCGGAGACCGCCAGGCGCTCGCCGGCGCCGAGCACCCGGCCCTTGGCCTGATCGAGGAACGCCTCCTGCTCGGCGATCGGCGCGAAGGGGGAGGGGACGTCGACGAAGGCGGCGCCCGCCACGTTCGGTTCGTCAGCCATCCATCTTCTCCCGTCGGAGCACTGAGACCCCGACCACGCCCTCGAGCGGCGTCTCGATCGCGCGGATCCGCCGCTCCATGGCGATCGACCAGCGCACGTCGTATGCGATGGCGCCGCCATTGGCGAAGGCCATGTTGACCACATGCGCGGCGAGCCTGTCCGCTTCCGCCGCGGTGATGACGCCCGCGCGCGCGAGGTAGGCGAGGCCGTCCCAAGCGATCGGCGCCACCATCGCATCGACTTCCAGGAGCCGCATCGGCGCGACGACCGTGCCGCTGCGCGCCGCGGCGTAGGTCGTGCCGTCATGGCCGTGGGCGATCAGGGCGACGATCCCCGGGCTTCCGGCGAGCGCCACCAGGTCGGCCGTGCTGAAGGAGCGCGACGACGGGCGGTTGATGTGCAGCACGAGGCGGCGGTGCGGATCCATGGCGGCCTTCGCTGCGGCGCCCTCGAGGAGCACGGCCTCGCGCCGGTGCGAGCTGGCGACCGGCAGCGTCTCGCCGCTTGCCAGGTCGTAGCCCGCCAGCCATTGATGGCCGAGGCGCCGGCCGAGATCCAGGATGGTCGCGGCGAAGCGCCGGTCGCGCCGCTCGTCCGTCAGGGCGAAGGGCGATGTCGCCTGCGGGGGCGGGCTCTCAGAGGTCTCCACCATGGCCACGCTCGATCCCTGGCTCAGCGGCTTCGGTCCGGCCACGTCCGTCACGATCCATGCGCGCAAGCTCGGCATGATGCTGCTCGTCGGGACGGCGACGGTGGCGCGGTTGGAGCCATACCAGCTCAGTCTTAAGGGAGCTTATCGTGCCCTGGGTCGGGAGGGCGAGTTCGGCCTCGATTTGGCGCTTCTCGACGGCGACCCGCGCGCCGCCGAGGGTCCGTGCCGGCTCGGCCTCGCCGGGGAGGCGGCGCTCGACGGCCGCTATCGCGTCGAGCGCGGCCTGCTCCGCTTGATCGGCGCGCTCGACGGTCGCAGCAAGGCCATCAGCCTGGAAGCGCGCGATGGCGGTCTGCTGATCGCCGGCGACCTGCCGGCGACGCTCCTTGTGCGGCCGGGCAAGCCATGACGGTCCGTCAGCGCGGCGGGTTCCTGCGTGGCGGAGCGGCCTCCCTTGCAGCCTGCGGGGTGCTCGCCACCGGCATGAGCTTCCTCGGCAGCCACGGATTCTTCTTCGAGCTGCTCTCGCATTTCCGCGTGCATCTCGCGGGCGGAACGGTCCTGCTCATGCTGGTGGCGGCTGC
>JAEULF010000454.1 GCA_016793965.1 Alphaproteobacteria bacterium
GGGACCAAGCGGGAGGTGGCGCGCCCTGGCGGCGGGCCGAACGGCCTAGCGCTCGGTCCCGACGGCAAGGTCTATGTCTGCAACAACGGCGGCTTCAAATGGCTGCAGGAGGGCGACGTGCTGCGCCCGGTGGGTCAGGCCGACGACTACTCGGGCGGCCGCATCGAGCGCATCGACCTGGAGACCGGCAAGGTCGAGGTGCTCTACACCGCGACGAAGGAGCACAAGCTGCGCGGGCCGAACGACATCGTGTTCGACGCCCATGGCGGCTTCTGGTTCACCGATCTCGGCAAGGCGCGGCCGCGCGACCTCGACCGCGGCGGCGTCTACTATGCCCGGGCGGACGGCAGCCTCATCAAGGAGGCCGCCTATCCGTTCATCATGGCGAACGGCATCGGCCTCTCTCCCGACGGCAAGCGGCTCTATGTGGCCGAGACGGAGACGGCGCGGCTCTGGGCGTTCGACGTCACAGCGCCGGGCGTGCTCGCCAAGCGGCCCTGGCCGTCGCCCCATGGCGGCACGCTGGTCGCCGGCGTCGGCGGCTACCAGCGCTTCGACTCGCTCAAGGTCCAGGCGGACGGCGCGATTTGCGTCGCGACGCTGATCAACGGCGGCATCACGGTGATCGCGCCGGACGGATCCTCGGTCCGACATGTGCCCATGCCGGACATCTACACGACCAATATCTGCTTCGGCGGGCACGACCTGAAGACGGCGTTCATGACGCTGTCGGCCGGCGGCCGCCTGGCCGCCGTCGATTGGCCGGAGCCTGGGCTCCGGCTGCAGCACCAAGTGTTGCCGGTCTCCGGGCCGTAGCGCCCTTCGCGCGCTCCTGGGTTCACGCAGGCCGGTCAGGCGCGTCGGGCAGGCACATCATGGTCGCTTGCATGAGGGCAACGGTCTTCTCGGCGCCGCGCTGGTGGGCGATCACTTCCGCCGTGACGACGGTGAGGGTCCGCCCCGGCTTCTGCACGCGCCCGACCGCGAGGAAGCTTTCGCCGGCCGCCGGCGCCATCAGGTTCATCTTGAACTCGACGGTGAGGACCGACGAGCCCGCGGGCATCAGCGAGTAGGCGGCATAGCCGGCCGCCGAGTCGGCGATGATCGTCGTCACGCCGGCGTGCAGGAAGCCGTGCTGCTGGCAGATGTCAGGGCGATGGCGCAGGCGGATCGCGCAAGTGCCGGGGCCGACTGCTGCAAGCTCGGCACCGATCGTGGCCATGATCGACTGGCGCGCGAAGCTGTCCCGCACGCGGCGGTCGAAATCCGGGTCCTGGGCGACGAATTCCGGCATCAGGGTCCACTCCTCGCCGGCGCGCGCCGCGCCAGCGTGTCGGCGCATGTCTAGTCCGGAAGCGCCGGTCGAGGCGAGGGCGCGATGGCCGTCCCGGATTCAGCAGGCGTTAAGGACTTGGGCGCGATGTGGGCCGAACCGGCTTGCATAATGCTGCCGGCTGTGCTGCCTGCGTCGCAGGAATCGGACGGCACCGGATCGCAGGGAGCGGCCCATGGACATCAGCAGCGTCAGCGGCGTGAGCAGCGGCGTCAAGGCGGCGCTCAACGGCAAGGTCACCGCGGACGACCTGATCGCCCGGCTGGTCGACCACAAGAAGACGCTCGCGACATCGCTGCGGCGCGGCTATCTCAGCAGCGAGGATGTCGAGACCGAGACCAAGGCGATCAGCAAGATTTTGCGCCGCATCAACCGCTTGGCGTCGCTGAACGGCGAGGCCGGCGTGCTGACAACGTCGCAGCATGCCTCGATCACCCGCGAGCTGAATCGCCAGGAGACCCGCATCCGCGAGATGCTTGGCCTCGGCGAGGAAGTCTGACCGGGCGGCACGGCTGCGTCCGGTAGGCCTTGACCCGGGTCGCCATCATGTCACCCTGGCACGACCTCGGGCGGCGCATCGTTAACTGTTTGCTTTCCTTTGCCCCCTAGCGTTCGCAACGGAGGGACCGCGATTCGGCGCTTGGTCAACGTCGAGCAGGCACCCGCGTCACGGAGAGCGCCATGGACACCGACACCGACAAGGGCCGCGAAGAGCTGGAGCTCAACGAGTTCGAGCCCGAGGAGCGGCGCGAGGACGTCTATGACGGCGACCTGACGCAGCCGATCGAGCGCGTGCGGCCGCCGCAGAGCGCCAAGGAGCTCGAGGGCGTCTACGAGATCCCGGTCGAGGTATCGGCCGTCCTCGGCCATGCCGAGATGCCGGTGTCGGAGCTCCTGAAGCTCGGCCGCGGCTCGCTCGTCCAGCTCAACCGCAAGCTCGGGGAGCCGATCGACATCCACGTCAACAACCGCCTCATCGCCCGCGGCGAGGTGGTCGTGGTCGAGGACAAGCTCGGCATCTCGATGACCGAGATCATCAAGACCGACCGCACCCAGGGCGGCGGCGGCGGTGGCGGCGGAGCTGCAGGCTGATCGGCAGACCGACCGGCACCTGGGCCGCGACGTCGCCCTAGAGCTTCTGGATCAATCTCTCGACAAGCGGGCCGACCGTCTGCCAGCCGCCGTTCCATAGCGCCACGCCAGTCGCGGCGGCTGTGACCAGCATCTGGATCGGCAGGAGCGCCCCGCCGCTGAGCATGCCCAAGCTCACGAAGCCCCCCACGAAGCCGATGATCCGCCAGGCAAACCAGGCGACGCCGGCAATGCCGAGGGCAGTCGGAGTCGGTCCGAACACGCCCGCGAACGGGACGAACTGGGGCGCGGACTGGGCGATGGCCCAGGCGATAGACAGCAGCATGGGCAGCGTCATCGGTGATCCTCCTTGCCAGGGAGGGACATAGCAGACCGCGCCAGAGGCGCCAATTCAGCCGGTGGCTCATGCCCGCACCGGACCAGAGGCGGGGTGCAGCCCTGGCGCGCGTCGCTTTGCCCTTGTTTCGCAACTGCGAAAAGCTATGTTGCGCGCCAACAGCAGCGGCCCGCCGGATTCGGACGGGCCGCCTTTCGATTCGGCCCAGCGCATCGGCCGCCTGAAGCGGCCCGGAGCAGTTCCATGGACCTTCGCAACGTCGCGATCATCGCGCATGTCGACCACGGCAAGACGACGCTGGTCGATTGCCTCCTGAAGCAGTCGGGGACCTTCCGCGAGAACCAGCAGGTCGGCGAGCGGATGATGGACTCGAACGACCTGGAGCGCGAGAAGGGCATCACGATCCTGGCCAAGTGCACCTCCGTCGTCTGGAAGGGCACGCGCGTCAACATCGTCGACACGCCCGGCCACGCCGATTTCGGCGCCGAGGTCGAGCGCATCCTGAACATGGTCGACGGCGTCGTGGTGCTGGTGGACGCGTCCGAAGGACCGCTGCCGCAGACCAAGTTCGTCACCGGCAAGGCGCTCAAGCTTGGCCTGCGGCCGATCGTGCTGATCAACAAGGTCGACCGCGCGGACCAGCGCGCTCACGCCGTGCATGACGAGATCTTCGACCTCTTCGCGGCGCTCGACGCCAACGACGACCAGCTCGACTTCCCCACCCTGTTCGCCTCGGCCAAGCAGGGCTGGGCCGCGGCGACGCCGGAAGGTCCGCGCGAGGACATGGGCCCGCTCTTCGACCTGATCGTCCGCCATGTGCCGCCGCCGAAGGTCGAGGCCAGCGGCCCCTTCACGATGCTCGCCACGACCTTGGAGGCGAACCCCTATCTCGGCCGCCTGCTCACCGGCCGCATCCAGACCGGCAAGGCGCGCCCGAACATGCAGGTCAAGGCGCTCACCCGCGACGGCAAGGTGCTCGAGCAGACCAAGATCACCAAGATCCTCGCCTTCCGCGGCCTGGACCGCCAGCCGATCGAGGAGGCCGTGGCGGGCGACATCATCGCCATCGCAGGCTTCGAGAACGCCACCGTCGCCGACACGCTCTGCTCGGTCGAGGTCGAGACGCCGCTGCCGGCGCAGCCGATCGACCCGTCCACGATCGCCATGACCTTCTGCGTCAACGACGGGCCGCTCGCCGGAACCGAGGGCGACAAGGTCACCTCGCGCATGATCCGCGCCCGCCTGATGCGCGAGGCCGAGGGCAACGTCGCCATCCGCGTCAAGGACACCGAGACGACCGACGCCTTCGAGGTGTCGGGCCGCGGCGAGCTGCAGCTGGCGGTGCTGATCGAGACCATGCGGCGCGAGGGCTTCGAGCTCTGCGTCGGCCGCCCGCGCGTGCTCTACCAGGTCGATGCGGAGACCGGCCAGCGGCTGGAGCCGATCGAGGAGGTCGTGGTCGATGTCGACGAGGCCTATTCCGGCATCGTCGTCGACAAGCTGTCGCAGCGCCGCGCCGAGCTGCAGGAGATGCGGCCCTCCGGCGGCGGCAAGCAGCGCCTTGTGTTCCACGCGCCGTCCCGCGGCCTGATCGGGTATCTCGGCGAGTTCCTGACCGACACGCGCGGCACCGGCATCATGAACCGGCTGTTCCACGGCTACGCGCCGCACAAGGGCGTCATCCCGCAGCGCCACAACGGCACGCTGATCTCGATGGAGAACGGCGAGGCGGTGGCCTACGCGCTGTGGAACCTCGAGGATCGCGGCCCGATGATGATCCATCCGGGGGCCAAGGTTTACGTCGGCATGATCATCGGCGAGCACAGCCGCGGCAACGACCTCGAGGTCAACCCGCTGCGCGCCAAGAAGCTGACCAACATCCGCGCCGCCGGCCGCGACGAGAACGTCAACCTCGTGCCGCCGATCCAGATGACGCTGGAGAAGGCGATCGCCTACATCGCCGAGGACGAGCTGGTCGAGGTGACGCCGAAGTCGGTGCGGCTGAGGAAGCGCCACCTCGACCCGCATGAGCGCAAGCGCGCGCAGAAGCAGGCTGAGGTCGCCTGAGGCGCTGCGGCGTCAGTCGAGGGCGAAGACCTCGCGCTCGACGAAGCTGCCCATGAGCGCGGCCCGGCCGTCCTCGGTCCGGGCGACGGAGTCCCAGTCGCGGCCGCTGAGATAGATGGCGACGAGCAGGTAGTCGATCGTGCGGCCGCCGCCGCGCAGCGGCAGGACCAATCGCTCCAGCTGCATTTCCTCCTGGGCGACGAGCGAGCGGGCGCGAACGGTCACCGCCTTGCGGGTCTGCGCGGCCAGCCTGTACTCACGCAGGATCGCGTCGCGCTTCGGGCCCTGGATTTGCGAGATCAGCTTGCCGGTGACGTCCTGGCCGGCGGCGGCGACCAGCTTCGTGCCGAACAGCCGGTAGCGGAAGTCGTGTCCTCCCGCGATCACCTCGACGATCGCGAGGTTCCCGAGCCAGGGGCGCAGGACGAATGCGTCGAACAGCATCTTGCGCGGCACCGAGCCGCGGATGCGCAGCCGGCGGTAAAGGTCGAGCAGGGCGTCCAGGCGCGAATCGCCCGGCCCTGCTTCGCGTCCATCCTCGACCGGGCCCAACTCCGTGGTGTCAGGCTGTATGGCCAGTGCAGCCGCCGCTACCATTCGCGATGTCCGATCCTGATCGTGTCGTTCTGCGTGCTCGGCCGAATAGCATAGCTCTTTTGGCATAGTCCGCGCCAGACCCATCCGCCGGCGCGGTCTGGATTCCCTTCCGTGCCGTTGCTGGCCATGACGCGCCTGATAGGCTTCCCGTCCTCAAAGCCCGTTCCGGCAATGGAGCCTGCCCCATGTCCGCCGCGCCGTCGAAGCGTCCGCTCCCGCAACCCGTCCAAGCCCTGGCCGCCATTCCGGGACCGGAGGTGGCCGCGCGCGCGGCGCGCCTGCGCATCAGGGCAGGCGAGCATGCCGGGCAGACGGCGGGGATGGCGCCGGGCATCGTTCAGGGAAACGTGGCGATCCTGCCGGCCGATCTGGCCGGGGATTTCCTGCGCTTCTGCCATGCCAACCCGAAGCCTTGCCCGCTCCTGGCGGCAACCCAGCCCGGCGACCCGAGGGTGCCGACCCTGGGTGACGGCATCGACCTGCGCACCGACGTTCCGCGCTATCGGGTCTGGCAGGACGGCGTCTTGGTGGAAGAGCCGACGGACATCCGCGACCATTGGCGCGACGATCTTGTGGGTTTCGTGATCGGCTGCTCGTTCTCGTTCGAGGAGGCGCTGGTCGCTGACGGGCTCCGGCTTCGCCATGTCGAGCAAGGCCGGAATGTCTCGATGTACCGCACATCGATCGCCTGCAACACGGCCGGCCGCTTCGCCGGGCCGATGGTCGTCTCGATGCGGCCGTTCAAGCCGTCCGACGCGATCCGCGCCATCCAGGTCACGACGCGGTTCCCGAGCGTGCACGGCGCCCCGGTGCATTTCGGCGACCCGGCGCAGATCGGCATCATGGACATCGCCAGGCCGGACTACGGCGATCCGGTCGAGATCCTGCCGGGAGAGGTGCCGGTGTTCTGGGCTTGCGGCGTCACGCCCCAGGCCGTCGTCGCCGCGGTCAAGCCGCCCTTCTGCATCACCCACGCTCCGGGCGCGATGCTGATCACCGATCTGCGGAACGCGAGCCTGGCGGTGCTGTGACGGCGCGCACCGTCACTTCCCCATCACCGCATTCGGCAGCCACAGCGTGAGCTCCGGCCAGGCCGTCAGCAGACCCAACAGCACGAACATCGCGGCGACGAAGGGGATCGACCCCGCGATCACCTCGTTGATCGAGCCCGACCGCCGCAGGCCTTGCACGACGTAGAGGTTCATGCCGACCGGCGGCGTGATCAGCGCCGTCTCGATCAGGAGGGTGACGATGATGCCGAACCAGACCGGGTCGAAGCCGAGCTTGAACATCACCGGAGCGATCAACGGCACCGTGGTGATCAGCATCGACAGCGATTCCATGAAGCAGCCGAGGATGACGTAGAACGCGATCACCGCGAGCAGCATGCCGTACTTGCCGAGGCCGAGCTGCTCGAAGAACGTGGTCATCGCCTGGGTCAGCCCGATCAGGCCGAGCACGAAGTTGAGGAACTTGGCGGCGAGGATGATCAGCATGATCATCGCCGTGGTGCGCATCGTCCCCTGCAGGACCTCGGCCAGCATCGGCCAGGTGAGCTTGCGCTCCCATGCGGCGAGGCCGAGGGACGCGATCACGCCGAGGGCCGCAGCCTCGGTCGGCGTGGCCACGCCTGCGTAGATCGAGCCGACCACGACGAGGAAGATGCCGACCGGCGGCACGAGGTCGGGCAGGGTGCGCAGGCGCTCCGCCCAGCTTGTCTGCAAGCGCAGGCCGCCCCAGGCCGGCCGCCAGATGCAGGCCGCGGCGATCGTGAGCATGAACAGGGCTGCCAGCGCGAAGCCGGGAATGAAGCCGGCCAAGTAGAGCTGCGGCACGGAAGTGTCGGTCAGGAGCCCGTAAAGCACCATGATGATCGAGGGCGGCACCAGGATGCCGAGCGTGCCGCCGGCGGCGACCGAGCCGAGGAACAGCCTGGCATCGTAGCGCTGGCGCTCGATCTCCGGGATCGCCACGGTGCCGATGGTGGCCGCCGTGGCCACGCTCGACCCCGAGGTCGCCGCGAACAGCGTGCACGTGCCGATGTTGGCGTGCATCAACCCGCCGGGCAGCCAGGAGAACCACTGCGCGATCGCCGCATAGACGCGCCGCGCGATGCCGCTGCGCAGCAGCACCTCGCCCAGCATCACGAACATCGGGATCGAGATCAGCAGGTACTCGTTGCTGCCCGGCCAGATCACCTCGCCCATGGCGCGATGCAGCGGCATGGCCGAGAACATCTGGTCGAGAGCGAGTCCAAGCACGCCGAGCGCGGCGGCGACCGGGATGCTGGCGGCGCACAGGACGAGGAGGATGAGGGTCGTCGTCGCGAGCATGTCAGGTCTTCCCCGCAGGGCCGCTCACCGGGCCGCCGGTCATCTGGTTGATCGCCTGAAGCTCGCGGTCGATCTCCTCGTCCATCGAGGGCGCGCCGGCGATGCGGCCGACATCGGCCGGCGCGCCGCGCACCAGCGCCTGGACGCAGCGGGCCAGCAGCAGCGCCAGCGCGACGAGGAAGAGCGCGATGCCCGCGAACCAGAGCGCCTGCGGGTAGATCTGCGGCGTCTGCAGCGGCGTCGTCGAGCGGGCGTCGAGCTGGGCGCTGGTCACCAGGAGCGTCCAGCACGTCTTGGCGAGGACAAGCATGAAGGCGCCGAACACGAGAAGGCTCAGGATGTCGAGGGCGATTCGCGCGCGCAGCGAGAGCCTCATGTACAGCGTGTCGATCCGCACGTTGCCGCGGTCGATCAGGACGAAGGGCAGCGACCAGGACGTGCCGATCGCGAACAGGTATCCGGAGAACTCCTCCGCGCCGCGCAGGCTGATGCCGAGCGCGCCCTTCAGCCCGACCTCGACGGAGATGAGAACCGCGGCGGCGAGGATCATCATTCCCGCCGCCCAGATGGCCCAGCGGGCCAGCCGGTCGACGAGCCGGAATGCGGTTTCGATCATGTGGCTTCTAGCCCCTGCCGGAATCGTTCCGCGCCTGCGGCCGTGGAGCGCGCTCCCGGCCTGGGACGGCGGGAGCGGCCGAGCGCCGGCCGCTCCCGCAGCGATCAGCCGCCGGCCTGCATGCCGACGATCTTGCCGACCGTGTCGTTCCACTTCTTCGTGCAGTCGGCGCCGCAGCGCTGCGCGAAGCGCTTCAGCACGACTTCCTTCAGCACCCGGTCGCGCTCCTTCAGGTCGGCGTCGCCCGGCTTGACGTGCGCGAGCTTGGCAGGATCGCCCTGGCCGCACTTGCCGACGCCGGTGTTGCAGGCGATGCCCTCGTCGGACTCCGCCTCGACCGTCTTCCAGGCGTGGTTCTCGAGGTCTTTCATCTGCTTGGCGATGAAGTCCTGCGTCGGCTTGTTGAGCGCGTTCCAGCTGTTCAGGCTGATGGCCGTCACCACGATCGTGTAGCCGACCGGCATGTAGAAATTGGTGTTCGTGACCTGCCACCACTTCGCCTTGTAGGCCGGCATCGTGCCGGTGATGCCGCAGTCCACGGCGCCCTTCTCCAGCGCTGGCACGACCTCGGCGAAGGTGATGGTGACCGACGTGCCGCCGAGACCCTCGACCAGGTCGCCCTGGCTGGCGCCCTGCACGCGGACCTTCTTGCCCTTCAAGTCGGAGACCGTCTTGATGTCGCCGCGGCAGTAGAAGCTCTGCGCCGGGAAGGAGTAGTGGTTGAGGATCTTCGCGCCGTACTTCTTCTGCAGCAGGTCGTCGAGCACTGGCAGGTAGGCGTCTGCCACCTTGCGCGCGGTGCCGAAATCCTTGACCAGGCCCGCGATGTCGATGCCCTCGATCGCCGGGTCCTCGGCGAAATAGATCGGCAGCGCGTGCACGACGTCGAACACGCCGAGCTTCACGAGCCGCATGAGCTCGGAGCCCTTCAGCCCGAGCTCGGTGAACGGCGTCGCCTGCGCGGTGATCTTGCCGCCCGAGGCCTTCGGCATCGTCTCGGCCCAGAACGGCTTCTCGATCGCGTTCCAGTTGGTCAGGTTGCCGAAAGTGCCGGCCACCTTGAACTGCTTGGTGTTGAGGTCCTGCGCCCCCGCCTGGCCGGCGAAGGCAAGCGCGCCCGCGAGCGCGGCGACCGCGGCAACTTTCTTCATCGTCTCCCCCTGAGCGTGGTCTTGTACGGTTGCATCGGCCGAACCGGTTGGCGCGGCCCAGGACCTTAGGCTAGCTTCCGCGCGCCGCCGCGCATAGCCCTCGCGTGCCGTCGGCGAGCGACGGCAATCGCGGACGGGACGATGCCCATCACGACGGACGGACTGCACTGGGAGCGGATCGACTTGACGGCGCCCTGGCGCGCCGGCGCGACGCCGATGCTCCTGCATCACGGCGCCGGCTCCACCTCTGCGATCTGGTCTGAATGGCTGCCCGCGCTGGCCTCGTCCCGGCCCCTCTTGCTGCTGGACATGCCGAGCTTCGGCCGTTCGGCTGCGGCCGCCATGGAGGCGCCGTCGAGCCTTGACCGCCGGATCGCAGACGTGCTCGCCGTCCTGGATGCTGCGGGTGCTCCGCGCGCGCATCTCGTCGGAGAGTCGATCGGCGGGACGGTGCTGCTGGCCCTGGCGCTGCGCCATCCCCAGCGCTGCGCGAGCCTGGCGATCTCCAACGCGACGCACCGCGGCGATGCCGTGCAGCGGGTCGGCAGCTGGCGCGGAACGATCGCGGGCCTGGGCCAAGCAGCGTGGGCGGCGGAGATGATGGAGATGCGCTTCGCCCCTGGGGCGCTCGACCCCGCGCGCGCGGCCTGGTTCGCGCGCATGCAGGCCGCCACGCCGGCCGCCGGCAACGTCGCGCTCGGCGAGATGCTGATGGGCATCGACCTCACGGACGAGCTGGCGCGCCTGCGCGTGCCGCTGCTCCTGCTGTTCCCCGATTCCAGCCCGTTCATCCCGGTCGGCGTCGCCGCGGAGATCAAGGCCGCGGTGCCGCACGCCGAGCTCCGCGTCTTCCCCGGCGTCCGCCACGGACTGCCGTTCAGCCACGCGGCGGACTGCGCGGCGGCAGCCGGCGCTTTCGCGGCGCGGCACGAGGCCGGCGCCCCGTGAGCGATCCCGCCGGCCGCGGACAGCACCTTCGCCGGGCCCTCGAGCTCTACGGCACGGTGCTCGCGCTCGCCGTGCTCGTCGTCGTCTTCGCGCTGACCTCCGACGCGTTCCTGCGGACGGCCAACCTCCTCAACATCGCCAAGCAGATCAGCTTCCTGACGATCCTCGGCGTGGGCTTCACCTTGGCTCTCGCGGCTGCCGAGCTCGATCTCTCCTTCGCGAATGTCTGCAGCCTGGCGAGCGTCGCCGTCGGCGGCCTGCTGACCGTCGGCTGGCCGATCGCCGGGGCAGTCGCCGTCGGATTGGCGATAGGCGCGGCGTTCGGCCTGGCCAACGGCGTTCTGGTGACGCGGCTGAAGGTTCCCTCGCTCATCGCCACGCTGGCCACGGCGTCGATCGCCAACGGCATCGCCTTCGCGATCACCGGCGGCGTCGCCTATGTCGGGCGGCTCGCGGAGCCATTCCTGGCGCTCGCGCGCGCCAGCGTGCTCGGGATGCCGGTCCTCGTGTTGTGGACGGCCGGCGTCGTGACGCTCGCCCAGGTCTTCGTGGCGACGACGCGCCCGGGGCTTCACCTGGTCATGACGGGAGAGGCGGAGGCAGCTGCGCGGCTTGCCGGCATCCGCACCCGCAGCATGAAAGTGCTCGCCCTGGCGCTTTCGGGCCTCGCAGCCGGCTTGACGGCCGTGCTGCTGACGGCGAGCCTCAGCTCGGCCGGGCCGACCATCGCATACGACTTCCTGATGCGCGGCATCGCCGCCGTGCTGCTGGGGATGACGACGATCGAGCCGGGCCGGCCGAACGTCCCGGGGACGCTTGTCGGCGCCCTGATGATCGGCGTCCTGACCAACGGGCTGACCCTGGCAGGGGCGCCTTATTACGTGCAGGATGTGATGCTCGGGGTCATCATCTTGGGCTCCGTCGGCCTGTCGGCGAGCCAGCTGAAGCGTGCTGCTTTCGGATTGGGGCACTAGGCGGCCCGAGCAGGGATCGGACAACGATTGCCAAGGGAGAGGAATCGATGAGGAAGGTGCTCGGCCTGGCGGTCGCCATGGCGGCGACGCTGCTGGCCCAAGACGCTGGCGCGCAGGGGTTCAAGCTTGGCGTGATCGCATTCCAGATGTCGTCGGAGACGCATGCGCGCGTCGCCAACGCGGTCGAGGCAGCGGGCAAGGCGCGCGGCTGGGATGTCACGCTGCTCAACTCGCGGGGCTCGATGCCCGAGCACGCGGCGCAGCTCGACAACCTGGTTCAGAGCGGAGTCGGCGGCATCGTCCTCGCCATGGGCAAGACGGTCGAGCTCGACGCGCAGCTCGCGGCGGCCAAGGCGAAGGGGATCTCGGTCGTGACCGTGATGTCCGGCACGAGCCCGCACACGCTGCTCGACGTCGCCGTCGACGACTTCGCGGCCGGCGCCAAGATGGCGACCTACCTGCTCAACCGCATGAACTACCGCGGCAGCGTGCTGCTGCAACGCTACGAGGGCAATGTCTCGACCCGAGCGCGCGGCAAGGTGCTCGACGCCGTCCTGTCGGAGAACAAGGCGGTGACGGTGCTCGACGCCCACGTCATGGCGCGGCCCCAGGGCTGGCGCGAGGACGTCAAGGCCGGAATGGAGGCGCTGACGCTCAAGCACCAGGGCAAGTTCCAGGGCATCTGGGCGAGCTTCGACGGCCAAGCGTTCATCATCGACGACATCCTGCGCGAGAAGGGCGTGAAGAAGGGCGACGTGGCTCTGGTCTCGATCGACGGCGGCCAGGAGACGTTCAAGCGCATCCGCGACCCGAACAGCCTGATGACCGCGTCGGTCGCGATCCCCTTCGAGGTGATGGGTAGCCGCGCGGTCGAGGCGATGGAGGCGATCGCCGTGAAGAAGACGGCGAAGGAGAAGATCGTAGCCGGGCCGGTGCTGATGGTCGACACGGTGCTGGTCGACGGGTCCAACGTCCCGGCGGACGGCAAGTGGCCGTGGTGAGGCGCTGAGGGCTGGAGCGGAGCAGGACGCGGTGCGGCAGGGCGGCACCGAGCGCGTTCCCGCGCGCAAGCGAGCCGAGCGATGACACCTGTCCTCGAGCTCGACGGCGTCGCCATGGCTTACGGCGCCGTCGAGGCCCTGCGCGGCGTAAGCCTGACGGTTGCCCAAGGCGAGGTCGTCGGGCTCTGCGGCGACAATGGCGCGGGCAAGTCGACGCTGATCAAGTTGATCGCCGGGGCCGAGCAACCGACCGGCGGGTCCATCCGGCTTTTCGGCGCGATTGCCGACTTCGCCTCGCCTCGCGATGCGCTATCGAAGGGCGTGGCCACGATCTACCAGGACCTGGCGCTGGCGCCGCGTCTGCCCATCTACCAGAACGTCTTCATGGGGGCGGAGCTGACGCGCCGACTGGCGGGCGTGCCGTTCCTGGACAAGGCGGCGATGCGGCGTGCAGCCAAGGAGTACCTGGCGCGGCTCTCCATCGACATGCCGTCCGTCGATGCGCCGGTCAGCCGGCTCTCCGGCGGGCAGCGGCAGGCTGTTGCGATTGCCCGTGCCCTGCGCTGGAGCGCCCGCGTCATCGTCATGGATGAGCCGACCGCGGCGCTCGGCGTCAAGGAGACCCGCCGTGTCCTCGACCTGATCGGGCAGCTGCATCGGGCCGGCGTGACCGTGATCCTGGTCAGCCACAACATGGAGGACGTCGTCGCCGTGGCGACGCGCGTCGTCGTTCTCAGAAGCGGGCGCAAGGTCGCGGACTTGTCGGCCCAGGGCCTGACGGCGGCCGCGCTTGGCCGCCTGATCGTCGGCGCCGACCTGGTCTAGCTGCCGTCATCTCGGCTTGACGGAGACGAGGAATGCCGCCGCTGCGCGATCCAGCGGCGCATCGCCGTCCCCGAGCTCCGCGCCGGCGATCGTCGCGACGGTGATCGTCAGGATCGACATCGCGCCGACGTGGGTCCGTGCCTCGATTCGCCGCTTGATCGCCTGGTTGGCCTCGGTTCGTCCCTCCGTCCAGGCGGAGAGCGCGACGACGAGCGGATCGCCCGCATCGCGCCGGATCAAGGGGTCGCGCATGCCCTGCTGCGCGGCCGTCAGCGCGAACTGCTGCGCCGCGTCGCGGCGCAGCGCATCCTGCTCGTCGGCGACTGCCGGCCGGGCGAACACCAGGCACTCGGCGACATAGGCAGTCGCGGTGCCGACATCGGCCAGGTCGGCCCGGCGCGCCAGCGCCTCGGGACGGTTCCTCGCGCCGCCGATGCGCATCGCCGTCGATACCGGGCGCGCCGGGAAGCGGACCGCGAACCCGCAGCCCTCGGCGGCCCAGAGATAGGTTCGCGGCGGCCCGCCGCGCGCGAAGCCGTCCCCGCCCCACCGCAGGTCAGCGGCCAGCGCCAGCGCGTAGGCGGAGAATGCGAACGCGGCCGGGACCCATGCGGCGAACACCCAGCGCATGCCGGAGGCACGATGCGAGAAGGACGCGGCGCGCTGGAGCGCCGCGCCTGCGCCGCCGCCGATCGCGACCGCCGTCGCAAGCACGACCGCTTCGCCGCCGGCGCCGTCGATCTCGCTTGGCCAATGCCACGCGAAGACGCGAGCGCAGCAGAGAGCCAGCGCCAAGCCGAGCAATGCCGCTGCAGCCAGCGCCGAACGGGTCATGCCCGAACAATGCCCGATCCCGACGTGGCACGCCACGTGCTAGATCCCGAGCGGCACTGGCGGGCATCGGCGCTTCGCGCTATGCCAAATCCCTCGCAGCCCGGCATTGGTCGAAGCGGCGGATGGGCGAGATTGGAGCCGGGCATGCAACAGGTACGGCCGCAGCCGCAGAGCGACGCTGCCCTTGCTGCGACCTTGCCCTCGGCCGGGCACGGTCAGGTCATGCTGGCGGCGCAGCTGGACCTGCTCTATCGGAATGTCGGCGTCATCGTCGTGGCGACCATGGTCAATGCCGCCGCGCTGGCCTTCGTGCAGCGCACCGTGGTCGACCAAGCGACCCTCTTGGCGTGGCTGGGCGCCCTGGCTGCGGCGATGGTCTTGCGCGTCGTTGTCGTCCGGGCCTATCGGCGCGGCGTGAAGGGGCCGGAAGCGGCACGGCGCTGGGCGAACATCTACGTCGCTGCCGCCTTCGCGACGGGCGCCGTGTGGGGGGCGGGCGGCGTGTTGCTCTTGCCCCAGGAATCCGTGGCGCACCAGGCCCTGACCTGCCTCGTCCTTACCGGCATGTCCGCTGCGGCGATAGCGACCCTTGCGACGCTGTACCGCGCTTACGTCGCCTACATCCTGCCGCTGCTCCTGCCGCTCGGCTTCCAGCTGGCCGCGAACGGCGGCGAGCTGCAGCTGACGATGCTCGCGATGCTGGTCATGCTCGTCGTCTATCTCCTGGCAGCGGGCCGGCAGCATGAGGCGTCCGTCAAGGCGTCGCTCGCGTTGCGCTTTGACAACGCGGCGCTCGTGCGGGAGCTGAGCGAGAAGATGCAGCGCGTCGAGCAGCTCTACGGCGACATGCAGCGCGAGATGGCGGAGCGCGCGCGTATCGAGGATGCGCTGCGCGCCGCGACGCGGTCGGCCGAAGCGGCGAGCCGGGCGAAGACCGACTTCCTCGCAATGATGAGCCACGAGCTGCGGACCCCGCTCAACGCCGTTCTCGGCTTTTCCCAGATCCTGGCCGCAGAGCCCGCGATCCGCGGCCAGCAGCGCCTGGCCGACCGGGTCACCTGGATCAACAGCTCCGGCAACCACCTTCTCCGCCTGATCAACGAGATCCTCGACCTCACGGCGATCGAGTCCGGGAAGCTCGCCCTGCGGCTGCAGCGCCTCTCGCTGCGCGGCCCGCTGCTCGAGTGCTTGCCGCTGGTCGAGCCGCAGGCGCGCGCCCGCGGGATCGTCATCGCTGACGAGACGGCGGCTTCGCCACCCCCGGACGTACTCGCCGATCCGTCGAGGCTTGGCCAGATTTTGCTCAACCTTTTGACGAACGCTGTGAAGTACAATCGCGACGGCGGCACCGTCTCGATCTCTGCCGCTGCGCAGCCGGACGGCGCGGTGCGGATTGCCGTGCGCGATACCGGGCGCGGCGTTCCGGAGGATCGCCGCGACGAGCTGTTCCTGCCCTTCAGCAGGCTCGGCGCCGAGCGCTCCTCGATACCGGGCACTGGGATCGGCCTCGCGCTGTCACGCCAGATCGCGATGCAAATGGGCGGCAAGATGGGGCATGAGCCCATCCCCGGCGGCAGCGTCTTCTGGGTCGAGATGCCGATGGCTGCCGACGGAAAGTAGACGGCTGCGGCCCGGGCATGCAGCGCGCCCGGGTCAGGCGCGCCGCCGAATGTCTGGCGCCCGGAGCGGCGCTCGGGGCATGGTTGCGGCGTCGGAAGCGGAGTGGGGCGACATGGAGATCCCGGCGCAGGGCCTCGGACCGGACGAGGCCTACAAGATCATGGTCGGCGCGGTGATCCCGAGGCCGATCGCCTGGATCACGAGCCTCGGTCCCGACGGCATCGTCAACGCGGCGCCGTTCAGCTGCTATACCTTCGTCTCGAACAAGCCGCCCATCGTCGCGATCAACGTCGGTCGGCGCAAGGGCACGCCGAAGGACACGGCGCGCAATGTCGCCGCAAGCGGCGAGTTCGTCCTCAACGTGGTGCCCGAGGACCTCGTCGAGGTCATGCACCAGACCTCGGCCGACTACCCGCCCGACGTCAGCGAGCCGGCGGCGCTCGGCCTCGAGCTGGCGCCGAGCCGGGTCGTCAGGACGCCGCGCCTCGCCGCCTCGCCGATCAACTTCGAGTGCAAGCTCGACCGCATCCTCGACATCGGCGACCTCAAGAGCCAGCTCGTGTTCGGCGAGATCGTGATGTTCCACCTGCGCGACGACCTGGTCGCGAACGGCAAGATCGACATGAAGCGCTTCCGCCCGATCGCCCGGCTCGGCGGGCCGCTCTACGCGCGGCTCGGCGAGATGGTCGAGATGGCGAGCGCGCATCCCGACGCGACGACGAAGGCTCCGGCGCGCGCTGCGCGCTGAACGAGGGAGAGACGAGAATGGCCGTGACGAAGGACCAGCTGCTGCAGCGCGTCGAGGCGGACAAGGGGAAGCTGATCGAGTTCCTGCAGGGCTTCATCCGCTGCCCGAGCCCCAACCCGCCGGGCGACACGCAGGTCGCCGTCGCCTACATCCGCAAGTTCCTCGAGGAGCGCAACCTGCCGCACCGGCTGGTGGCGCCCAACCCGATCATGGCGAACATCGTCGGCAGCTTCGCCTGCGGCGGCTCGGGCCGGCACCTCGTGCTGAACGGGCACATCGACGTGTTC
This sequence comes from Alphaproteobacteria bacterium, assembly GCA_016793965.1. Classification (GTDB taxonomy): domain Bacteria; phylum Pseudomonadota; class Alphaproteobacteria; order JAEULF01; family JAEULF01; genus JAEULF01. Next base: position 16,764 of record JAEULF010000454.1, read on the forward strand.
CCGGTCGGCGACGGCGCGGGATGGAGCCACGGCGGGCCGTGGAGCGGCGCGCTCGCCGACGGCAAGATCTTCGGGCGCGGCGCCTGCGACATGAAGTGCGGCACGACCGCCTCGATCTTCACCTATGCCTACATGCACGCGATCCGCGACCAGCTGCGCGGCAAGCTGACGCTGACCTGCGTCTCCGACGAGGAGACGTTCGGCCCTTACGGCGCGCGCTACCTATTCGAGAAGCACCGCGACGAGGTCAAGGGCGACACCTGCCTGAACGGCGAGCCGTCGAGCCCGTACACCGTGCGCTTCGGCGAGAAGGGGCCGATGTGGCTGACCTTCACGGTCAAGACCAAGGGCGGGCACGGCGCGTACAACCACGTCAGCAAGAGCGCCAACGCCATCGCCGCCGACTTGATCGGCAAGCTGAAGAAGCTCGAGAAGCTGCCGGTGCCGGAGAACAACAACCTGATGTCCGCCCTCGACGCGGCGAAGAAGGCGATGGACAAGGCCTACGGCCCGGGCGGCGCGAAGATCGTCCGCACGGTCACGGTCAACCCGGGCGTCATCCGCGGCGGGATGAAGGTGAACATGATCTCGGCCGAGTGCACCTTCGAGCTCGACGTGCGGCTGCCCAACGGCGTCACCGACAAGGACATCATCAAGGGCATCGACGCCATCGTCGCCAAGGTCCCGGAGGTCAGCTACCGCGTCGACAACTTCAGCCCGCCCTCCTACTGCCCGCCCGACGGCGAGATGATCCAGTACGTCAAGGCGAACGCCAAGGCGATCGGCGGCTTCGACCCGATGCCCGTGGTCAGCCTCGGCGGCACCGACGCGCGGCTTTGGCGCTACCACGACACGCCGGGCATCGTGTACGGCCCGAGCCCGAAGAGCATGGGCCAGGTCGACGAGCACGTGACGGTCAAGGAGTTCATGCACGTGGTGAAGACCCACGTCGCCTGCGCCTTCGACTACCTGAGCCGGGGTTAGCGCTGATCCAGGCGGCTGGATCAAGCAGCGGGTGGATCAGATGCGCGTCCTCGTCCTCGGCGCCGCCGGCTTCGTCGGGCGCCATGTCGTCTCCAGGCTGCTCGACGCCGGGCACGAGGTCGTCGCGGCGGTGCGCCGGCCGGACGAGATCGCCCGGCGCTTCCCCGCGGCGCGCGCCGTCGCCTGCGACCTCGCGCGCGACGACGCGGCCGCCTGGCGCCCGTGCCTGGCCGGCGTCGATGCCGTCGTCAACGCGGCGGGGCTGCTGCGCGATCCCGGACTCCAGGCCGTGCATGTCGACGGGCCGCGGGCGCTCTACGACGCCTGCAAGGGCGCGGGGGTGAAACGCGTCGTCCTGGTCTCCGCGATCAGCGCCGATCCCGAGGCCGGCACCGACTACGCGCGCACCAAGCTTGCCGGCGAGGCTCTGCTGCGCGAATCAGGGCTCGAATGGTGCGTCCTCCGCCCATCGCTGATCTACGCCGAGGGCAGCTTCGGCGGCACCTCGTTGATGCGCGGCCTGGCGGCGCTGCCATGGGTGCTGCCTGTGCCGGGAGACGGCGGCCAGCGCTTCCAGCCGATCCATGTCGAGGATCTCGTCGCCACCGTGCTGCGCGCGCTCGACGGACCGCTCCTGGCGCGTCGCACCGTCGAGCCGGTCGGGCCGGACACGCTGACGCTCAAGGACATGCTGGTCGCCTGGCGCGCCTGGCTCGACATCCCCGCCGGCAGGCTGCTGCGCGTGCCGATGGCGCTGATCTGGGCGCTGGCGCGGCTCGGCGACCTGATCGGCAAGGGACCGCTCAGCACCGTGTCAGTGCGGCAGATGGAGCACGGCAATGTCGGCGACCCGGCGGCCTTCGCCGCCGCCGCCGGCCTCGCGCCGCGCCGCTTCGCCGACTGGCTCCAGCGCCGGCCCTCGCACGTGCAGGACCGCTGGCACGCTCGGCTCTATTTCGCGCGCTCGCTGCTGCGCCTCGGCCTCGGCGCCTTCTGGGTCGGCTCCGGCCTGATCGGCCTGTGGGCGCCGACCGACTTCGTCGCCGAGGTGTTCCAGTCGTTCCGGATTCCCGAGACATGGTGGACCGGGCTCGCGCGCGCGGCTTGCCTGGTCGACATCGCGATCGGCCTCGGCGTCTGGCTGCGCTGGCAGGGTGCCCACCTGGCGCAAGCCGGCGTCACCCTCGCCTATACGCTGATCTTCACGCTGGCCGCGCCGGCCATCTGGGTCGACCCGCTCGGCGCCATCCTGAAGAACGCCGCCGTGCTCGCCGCGATCGCCGCCTATGCGGCGATCGAGGACGACCGGTGAGGCGCAGCGCGTGAGCGAGCTCTACCTGCCGCTCAAATGGCTGCACGTGCTGAGCGCGACGGTGCTGTTCGGCACCGGCCTGGGCACCGCCTTCTATATGTGGAGCGCGCACCGCACCGGCGACCCGCGCACGATCGCCGCGGTCGGCCGCATGGTGGTGCGCGCCGACTGGATCTTCACCGGCTCGGCGGGCGTGCTGCAGCCGGCGACGGGCGCCGCGTTGATCTGGATGCTCGGCCTGCCCTGGGACATGCCGTGGCTGCTCGCCGCCTATGGCCTCTATGCGCTGGCTTTCGCCTGCTGGGCGCCGGTCGTCCGGCTGCAGATCCGGGCGCAACGCCTGGCGGCCGCAGCGGTGGCTGCCGGGGCGCCCTTGCCGCCTGCCTATCATGTGACAATGCGTTACTGGTTCATCCTCGGCTGG
>JAEULF010000455.1 GCA_016793965.1 Alphaproteobacteria bacterium
CAAGTCGGTGCTGGTGATCGGTGCCAGCCTCGGCGGTATCGGCACAGCGATCGCCGCCGCGTTCAAGGCCTGCGGCGCGACCGTCGCGATTACCGGCGTCGAGGAAGCGCCGGCGGAGCCGTTGCGCGGCGTCTTTCCCTACGTGCAGTTGGACGTCACCAGAGACGAGGCCGTCGAGGCGCTCGCCGCCGCGACGACCAAGCTCGACGTGCTGGTCAACTGCGCTGGCGTCTCCGGGCGCGGCCAGACCGCCGACGTAGCGTTGTTCCAGCGCATTCTCGAGCTTAACCTGACGGGCACCTATCGCGCCTGCCTCGCGTTCCTGCCGCAGCTCATGGCCAGCCGCGGCTGCATCGTGAACATCGGATCGATGTACGGTCATCTCGGAAGCCCGAAGGTCGTCGGTTACGGTGCCGGCAAAGCGGGCATCCATCAGCTGACCAAGTCGCTGGCGATCCTTTGGGCGGAGCACGGCATCCGGGTGAACGCCATCGCGCCGGGATTTATCGCGACGCCGGGCACCGCCGTCGGACGGGCAGATCCCGTGCACTATGCAGCCGTGATGAGCCGCACGCCGATGAAGCGCTGGGGCGAGTCCGAGGACATCGCCGGGCCCGCCGTTTTCCTGGCCTCGCCGGCTGCAAGCTTCGTCACCGGCGTGACGCTCAATGTCGACGGGGGGTACATGGCGGTTTGAGTGCTGGCTGCATCGTCACTGCCGAAGGGCAGGGAGACGCAGCGACAGGTACTTCAGCGTCAAGAACTGCTCGATGCCCCAGCGGCCGCCCTCGCGACCGAGGCCGCTGTCGCGAACGCCGCCGAGCGGCACCTCCGGCCCCTGGGGACGCCGATCGTTGAGGCCAATGAAGCCGACGCGCATCGCCTTAGACGTGCGGAACGCGCGCCCGATGTCGCGCGTGTAGCAGTAGCCGGTGAGGCCGTAGCTCGGATGGTTGAGCCACGGCATCAACTCGGCCTCGTCGCGGAAGCGCCAGACTGCGGCGACCGGCCCGAAGGTTTCCTCCTGCGCCAGCAGCATCGCGTCCGACGCCTCGGCCAGCAGGGTCGGCGCATGGAAGGTGCCGGGGCCGCGGTCGATGCGCTTGCCGCCGCGAACCAGCTTGGCGCCCCTAGCCAGCGCGTCGCCCACATGGCGCTCGACCTTGGCGACGGCCGGGGCCGACAGGAGCGGGCCCATGGTCACGCCCGGCTCCGCGCCATCGCCGACGACGATGGCGTCGATCTTGGCAGCGAGCGCCTCGATGAAGCGGGACGCGATCGCGTCTTGCAGGAAGATGCGCTGCGGGCAGGAGCAGGTCTGGCCGGCGTTGGTGAACTTGCGGGCCGCTAGGTCGGCCGCCGCGAGCTCGACCTCGGCGTCGTCATACACGACGAAGGGGGCATGGCCGCCCAGTTCCATTGTCATCGGCTTCATCAGCCCGCCGGCCTGGGCGCCCAGGATCTTGCCCACATGGCTCGACCCGGTGAAGGTCAAGTGCCGGATGTCGTCATGGGCAAGCATGGCCTGGGTCACCGCGGCAGGACGCGACGTGGTGACGACGCGGACGACGCCCTCCGGCACGCCGGCCTCTCGGAACAGAGCGGCGCAGGCAAGCGCGCTCAGCGGCGTCTCCGGCGCCGGCTTGATCACGATCGGGCAGCCCGCGGCCAACGCCGGAGCTCCCTTGCGCGTCACCATGGCGTGCGGATCGTTGCTCGCGGCGACGAGCAGCACCGGGCCGACCGGCTCCGGGAACACGAGCAGCCGCTTCTGCGGGTCCGTGGCCGGAATCGTGTCGCCGTAGGTGCGACGGCCTTCGGCTGCGTACCAGGCGACGAAGTTGGCGCCGTAAGCGATCTCGTCGCGCGCTTCCTGCAACGGCTTGCCTTGCTCTGCGGTGATGATGCGCGCCAAGCCCTCTGCCTGCGCGCGCATGAGCTCGGCCGCCCTGAGCAGGATCCGCTCGCGCTCGACGGCAGGAACGGCAGCCCAAGCCGCGAACGCGCGGCCTGCCTCGGAGCACGTGGCTAGCGCCTCGTCATCGCTCATGTCGGCGACGTGGGCGATGGTGGCCCCCGTCGCCGGATTGACGACGCGCATGCCGGCGGCACTGGACAGGGACTGGATCGTGACTGCCATGCGGCTCACCTGGGATTGCCGGTTTCAGACATAGGCGATCGCGTCGAGCTCCACGAGGATGCCCTTGCCCAGCATGGTGACGGCTGCCGATGTCCGGCCGGGACGATCCTTCGGGAAGTACTTGCCGTAGACGGTCTCGAATCCCGCCTTGTCGGAGAAGTGCGCGAAGAACACGGTGACCTTCAGGACCTTGGAGAGGGAGGATCCGGCCTCATCGAGGATCGCCTGCAGCGTCTCGAACACGCGCTCGGACTGGGTGACGATGTCGTCCCCGACGATCTTGCCGGTGCGCGGATCCTCGGCCGCGATTCCGCCGGTGAACACCAGGTTGCCGAGCCGCCAGCCTTGGGCAAAGGGGTAGACGTGGTTGGCAAGCTGGCCCGGCGCGTTCCGCGCGACGATCTTGATCGCCTTCATCGCGCTCGGGCTCTTGCGAGAGCGCGCTGCGGACATCTTCGCCTTCCCTGCCTTGGCCGGGGCCGCAGCGCCCATGCGCTTGTTGCTGGCCGTCCTGCCGCGCTTGGCTGCCATCGCAATTCCTCCTCCTTAGCGCACTGCCGCATTGCGCCCGTAGATCCGGCGCGCCGCCTCCGGCGTCAGCATCTCGTTCTCCAGGTCGAGTGCCACCGCCGCTGGGTCGCGGCCGGACGGGTCGTGGAAGCCGCCGCCGCCCGGCGTCTTGAAATCGACGACGTCGCCGGGCTGCAGGAAGATCGTCCGCTTCGGGTGGATCGCATCGCGGTCGTTGAGCGTCGCCTTGCCGACGGAGCCGGCGTGCCCGCCGGCGAAGCCCTGCGGCGCAACGCGTACGCGATCGGCGCGCATGGCGATCCGCACCGGCTTGTCGCCGGTCACGCGGAACCGGAAATGCAGACCTGGCCCGCCGCGGAAGCGGCCAGCGCCGGCCGAGTCCGGCAGGAACTCCTTCGCCTCGACGACGATCGGCTTCTCGTTCTCGAAGATCTCCACATGGGTGGAGGGCGGATGGTCGGGAAAGGCGACGAAGAGCCCGTCCTTGCTCGCCCGCGCGCCGACTCCGCCGTGCACGATCAGGATCTCGACGAAGCGGTCGCCATTCTGGCTCGTGCCGGACAGGACGGGAACCCAGGTCGGTGCCGCGCTGTCGGCGAGCACCTGGCCCGGCAGGAGGTGCGCCAGGGCGCGAAAAACGGCGTAGTAGAGATGGTGCGCGGCGAGGACGCGCGCCCCAACGGCTGCGGGGTACTGGGCATTGAGCACCGAGCCCTTCGGCGCGAAGACCGTGATCGGCGCCATGGAGCCGGCGTTGATCGGGGACTCGGGTCGCAGCGCGCAGAGGATCGCGTGCACGACGTCCGAGTAGGTCCAGTTCATGGTCACGTTGACGCCGCGCGCTGTCTGAGCGGACGTCCCCGTGAGGTCGGCATGGATTCGCTTGCCGTCGCAGGTGAGCGCGACCTTGATGCGGATCGGCTCGTCGTCGCCGTCCGCCTCGACCTCGCCGCGAAAGGTGCCGCGCGGCAGCTTCGCGATCGCCGCGCGCATCGCCCTCTCGCTGCGCGCGACGATCTCGGCGCCGAGGGCGTCGACGTTGCGCAGGCCGGTCTCCTTGAGGAACTCCCTGAGCCGCCGCGCGACGACGCCGTTCGACGTCACCATCGCCATCAGGTCGCCGACCACGATGTCGGGCACGCGGACGTTCGCCCGGATGAACGCGAACAGGTCCGGGTTCGGCTTGCCGGCGCGGTACAGGAACGAGGGCGGGATGATGAACCCTTCCTCATGGACATCAGTCGAATCGCTCGACAGCACGCGGCCGCCGACGTCGGGCGAGTGCGCGCAGCAAGCGACGATCGCCGCGAGGCGCCGGCCGACGAAGACCGGCGTCATCATCGTGTAGTCGTTCAGCTGCGACGCGCCGAGCCACGGGTCGTTGGAGATGATGACGTCGCCCGGCCGGAGAGTGCGCGCCGGGAAGCGTTCCAGGAACGCCTTGACCTCTGTCGACATGACGCCGAGGAAAGCCACTTCGCCTTGGCTCGGCTGGGCGATCATGACGCCTCTCGTGTCGAAGATGGCGTTCGAGAAATCGTCGGCCTCGGTGACGTTGCGCGAGAACGCCGTCCGCTTGAGCGTCACAGTTCCCTCGTCGGCGATCGACAAGAGGCGGTTCCACCAGATGCCGATGTCGAGCGGATCGAGCCGTGCCTTCGCCATCGCCGCCCCCTAGAGCCGCATCACGAGATTTCCGAGCCGATCGAGCGTCGCCGCCGCGCCAGGCGGGACGACGCAGGTCGAGCCCGCGTCCTCGACCACGGCGGGCCCCTTGATGCGAGCGCCCGGCTTGAGCCCGTCTCGACGCCACGTCGTCGCCGCAAGTGCCCTCCGATCCCAGACGATGCTGCGCTTGCCCGGCTTGAGCGTGGCGTCGGGCTGGGGCCGCAGGCCCGCGAGCAGGCGGGACGGATCGGGCGACGGGCCGACGACGTCGACGCGCCAGGTCACTGCTTCCGCACCGACGCCCGCGATCTCGCGCCCGTAGCGCGCGGCATAGGCGTCCCTGAACGCCGCTTCCAGGAGCGGCAGTCGCGCCTCCGTGAGCCGCGGCCACGGCAGGGCGACCGTGACCTCGTAGCGCTGGTTCACGTAGCGCATGTCGATCCAGCGGCGGATCTCGAGCCGCTTGCGGGCGCCGCTACGCGCCAGCAACTGGCGTCCCTCCGCCTCCATGGCCGCCAGCAGCGCGTTCGCGCGTGCTACGTCGAGCTTGGCGAGCGCGGCCTTGTAGGAGGCAGCGAAGTCGAAGGCGAGGGGCGCGATCACGGCTCCGACGGCCGAGAGGACGCCAGCGGTCGGAGGGACGATCACCCGGCCGATTCCGAGAGCGCGCGCCACGGCCGCCGCATGGGCCGGGCCGGCGCCGCCGAACGCGAAGAGCGCGAAGTCGCGCAGGTCGATGCCATGCTCGGAGGCGTGCACGGCAGCGGCACGCGCCATCTGGTCGTTGACCGCCGAATAGACCTGCCAGGCGGCCTGCTCGGCCGAGAGGCGCAAGGACTTGCCGATGGAGCTAACGAGGGCAGCGCGCGCCGCCTGTTCGTCCAGGGCGACGCTGCCGCCGGCAAAATAGGAGGGGTTGAGGAAGCCAAGGACGAGATTTGCGTCCGTCACTGTCGGCTGCCTGCCGCCGCGGCCGTAGCATGCCGGACCCGGCTCGGCGCCCGTGCTCTCCGGGCCGACGGCGAGGAGGCCTAGACCGTCGATGCGGGCGATCGAGCCGCCGCCCGCGCCGATCTCGATCAGCTCGACGACGGGGATGCGGATGGGGATCCCGCTTTTCCGCTTGAACCGCGCCAGGCGGGCAGCCTCGAACTCCACCGTACGTTGCGGCTCGCCGTCGCGCACCAGGCAGATTTTGGCCGTCGTGCCGCCCATGTCGAACGAGAGCACGCGCGGCTCCTTGAGCGCTCGCGCGAAGACGGCGGCGGCGTGGCTGCCGGCGGCCGGGCCGGACTCGAGGAGTCGGACCGGCATCTCGATCGTCTTCTCGGCCGTCATCGTGCCGCCGCGCGAGTTCACGATGAGGAAGCTGCCCCGGTGACCGCGGGTGCGCAGTGCTTTCCCCAGTCGGTCGACATAGCGCCGGACGATCGGCTGGATGACAGCATTGGCGACGCAAGTCGAGAAGCGGCCGAGCTCGCCGATCTCGGGCAGGATGTCGGCCGAGGTCGAGACCGCGAGCTGCGGCGCCAGATCCCGCACGATCGCCGCCGCCCGGCGCTCGTGCTCCGGGTTCACGTAGGAGTGCAAGAAGCAGACGGCCACTGACGAGACGCCGCGCTCGAGGAAATGGGCGACAGCTGTCTCGATGTCGCTCCGATCCAGCGCGACGAGGACCTTGCCGTCGTAGCCGATCCGCTCCGTGACGGGGCAGCGGAGCGACCGAGGCACCAAGGGCGACGGCACGTCCAGAAGGATGTCGTACAGGTCGTACATCTGCTCGTGGCCGATCTCGATCACGTCGCGGAAGCCGCGCGTCGTCAGCATGCCCGTGACAGCGCCCTTTCGCTCGATCAGCGCGTTGGTCGCCAGCGTAGTCGCATGCACCACGGAGCTCAGCCTGCTGAACTCCTCCCCCGAGCTTGCCAAGGCACCGCCGATGCCCTCGATGACGCCGTCCTCCGGTGCCTGCGGTGTCGTCAACACCTTGCTCGCGATCGACCGGCCCGTGGACCGGTCATGCAGGAAGATGTCGGTGAATGTCCCACCGATGTCCGTGCCGACGATCAGCCGGCTCGACCGGCCGGCCCCGGTTGCAACCTTGCTGCCGGAGTGCCTAGCAATTGCCGCTGCGCGCTTCATCGGTGCCCCATGGCCTCCCTGATCTGCCGCGCCGCGCGGTCGAGATCGCTCCCGTCCTTCCGACCGAACGCGATGCGGACATGGCCCTCGCCTCCGGGCCCGAAGACCGCGCCCGGCAGGACGGCGACCGCGGCGCGGTCCAGGCAGAACCTCGTGAATTCCCTGTCGTCCATGCCAGTGTCGCTGATGTTGGGGAAGCAGAAGAGGCCGCCTTGCGGCGCAGGGCAGCGGATGCCGGGGATGGCGTCGAGCAGCGCCGCAAGCGCGCGCCGGCGCTGGCCCAGGATCGCGACCAGCCGGTCGCGCTCTGGCGCGCAGTTCTCGATGGCGGCCAACGCCGCCCGCTGGAGGAAGCCGGGCACGCACGTGACGATGTTCTGGTGCGCGCGCAGGATCGACTGCGCCAGATCCGATGGCGCAATCGCGTAGCCGACTCGCCATCCCGTCATTGAGTAGCTCTTGGAGAAGCTATGGAATGTTACGACTCGATCGCGCGCAGGCAGGATCGACCGCGCGCTCATGAAGGGCCGTCCGTCATAGACGAGCGCGGAGAGGGACTCGTCGACCAGCAGCAGCAGGTCGTGGCGTGTCGCGATCGACGCGATCGCCTGCAGAACATCGGGCGCCAGGACCAGCCCTGTCGGGTTGTGCGGGTTGCAAAGGACGACGGCTGCCGTGCGCGTCGTCACCGCGCGCTCGATGGCCGCAGGGACAAGGCGCGCCTCCCCGTCTTCTCGGATCAGCGCCACCGGGACAGGCTCGGCGCGGCACATCCGGATCGCGGCATCGTAGGTCATCCAGGCAGGCGAGGGCACGATCACCTCGTCGCCCGGCGCGAGCAAGGCATGGCAGGCGGCGAAGATCGCCTCCTTCGAGCCGACGGTCACGACGATGTCGGCGGTCGCCGCGGCATGGACGGAGCCGATCGCCTGGCGCAGCTCCGGCAGTCCCTGGCTGTCGACATAGCTTGTCAGCGCGACGCCGGCTCCGAGCGCCGCGGCCGCCGCCTCGCGGATCGGCGCCGGCGTCTCGAAGTCCGGTGCGCCGGACGTCAGGTTGACGATCGGCTGGCCGGTGGAGATGAGATCGCGGATCCTGTCGGCGATGGCGACGGTGCCGGAGACCGGGATCGCTCCTATGCGGCTTGCGATCGCGGCCCGCGTCACGCCGTTGCCGGCACGAAGCCGCCCCCCATGTACAAGGTCTCGCCGGAGACATAGGCCGTCTCCGGCAAGCAGAAGAACAGGATCACGGCGGCGACCTCGGCCGGAGTCGCGATGCGCTGTCCCTGTCCGAGCCCTGGCATGGCTTGACCCGACAACGTCCTCGCCTGGGCGCCCATCTCGGTGTCCGTGAGCGGGGGCGCCACCACGTTGATCCGGATGCCTAGGGGACCGAGCTCGACGGCTGCGTTGCGCGTCATGGCGACGAGCCCCGCTTTCGCAGCGACATAAGCCGAACCTGCCGGCGACACCGCGCGAGAGTTCAGCGCGCCGACATTGACGATGCTGCCGCGGGACTCCTTCAGAAGCGGGAGCGCCGCATGGATCACGTTGAAGGGCCCTTTGAGGTTGACGTCGATGATACGTCGCCAGACGTCCGGATCGGCCTCGGCGATCCGATTGGGAGCGACGTAGGCCGCATTGTTCACGAGGACGTCGAGTCGGCCGAGCGCCTTACTGATCTCAGCCATCCACAGAGCCGGACGGGCGGGGTCGGCGATGTCGCCCTCGATCAACAGCGCGCGGACCTTGCGGGCCTCGATCTCTCGCCGCGCATCCTCTGCTTGCTGCCGGCGCTCGCGGAAGTGAACCACCACATCGGCGCCTCGATCGGCGAGGGCTAGAGCCGTCGCTCTGCCGATCCCCCGCGATGATCCTGTCACGAGCGCGACCTTGCCCGACAGGTTCCGCGGGGCGGTGCTATCGTTCCCTGGTTTGGCGCGAGGCGGCGAAGGCAGCATCAGGTCAGATACTGGCCAGCGACGACATGCTGTCAACAGAGAATTGTCGACAATGTGCCAGCCCAGCATGCCATCCTGCGCGCTTGGGCGTGGCATGGAGCGTTGCGCGATGAACAAGATCGACTTGGATGGTCGGAGCGCCGTCGTCACCGGCGGGGCGCAGGGAATCGGGCTCGCTGTCGCCGAGAGGTTCCTGCAGTCTGGCGCCAGCGTGGCGATCTGGGACGCGAACCCACTCAGGCTGAGCGCGGCTCAGTCGGAATTGGCCGGCAAGGGGCGCGTCGAGGTGATGACCTGCGACGTCACGCAGGAGGACAGCATCGGTGCTGCGGCCGATGCGACCGAGACGCGGCTCGGGAAGATCGACATCCTCGTGAACAATGCCGGCATCACCGGACCGAACGGCCCGGTCTGGGACTACCCGATCTCTGACATGCGGCGCGTGATCGACGTGAACTTGATCGGCGTCATCCTCTGCCTGCGCGCCGTCGTTCCCGGTATGGTGACTCGGAATTACGGGCGCATCGTCAACATGTCATCGATCGGCGGCAAGGAGGGCAGCCCCAACGCCGGCGTGTACTGCGCCTCGAAAGCGGCCGTCATGGCGCTGACGAAGTCGCTGGGCAAGGAGCTCGCCGGCACCAACGTACTCGCCAATTGCGTCGCGCCCGCCGCCGTCCCGACGGCGATCTTTGAGCAGATGACGGAGAAGCACATCGCCTGGATGCTCTCGAAGATCCCGATGGGGCGATTCGGCAAGGTCGAAGAGATCGCGGCCCTCGTCGCCTGGCTGGCATCGGAGGATTGCTCGTTCTCGACCGGAGCGACGTTCGACATCTCGGGCGGGCGGGCGACATATTGAGCGACGCGATCGCGGCGATCCGTGCGCAAGGCCGGCCGCAGCTCCTGATCGTCAATAGGCCTCGACGATCGCCTTGGGGCGCACGAAGCTGAGCAGGCCGTCGATTCCGCACTCCCGATTGATGCCGCTCGCGTTGTTGCCGCCGAACGGCATTGCAGGATCAAGGGCCTTGTAGGTATTCACCCAGACATTGCCGGCGGTCAGCTTGCGGGTGAGTCGACGAGCGCGCGCGGCGTTGTCTGTGCATATGCCGGCCGCGAGCCCGTAGGGTCCGGCGTTCGCCATGGCCACCGCCTCGTCCTCGCTATCGAAGACCTCGATCACGGTCACCGGGCCGAACGCTTCCTCGCGCATGATGCGGGCGTCCGGTGCCACTTCGCGCAGCGCTAGCGCGTCCATGAAGAAGCCCGCGCCGCGCGGCTCGTCGCCGGGCAACGTTCCCGCGGCAAGGCTTGCGCCGCGGGCGACGGCATCGTGAACGAGGTCGCGCACGCGCAGCCAGGCCGCGCGCGAGATCAGAGGGCCCATGGCGGTGCCCGGCGCGAACGGATCGCCGCCGCGCCAGCGCTCGGCCTCGCGCGCGAGCAGCGGCAGCAACGCCGAAAGGCAGCGCCGCTCGACCAGGATCCGCGCCGCAGCGACGCAGGATTGGCCGGCGGAGCCGAATGCCGCCCTGCCTGCGAGCGTCGCTGCGGCCGTCAGGTCCGCGTCATCGAACACCAGCAGCGGGCACTTTCCGCCGAGCTCGAGAGAGACCGATGCGCCGCGCGCGCCGCAGGTTGCGGCGATGCTGCGCCCGGTGGCCGTGGAGCCGGTGAAGGTCACCTTCGCCACGCGCTCGTCCGCGACCAGGGCGCTTCCGGCCGTTCCGCCACCGGTGACCACGTTCAAGACGCCGGGAGCGAGCCCGACATCGACAGCGATCTCCGCAAATCTGAGCGCCGTGAAGCATGCGAGCGGCGACGGCTTCACCACCACCGCGTTGCCTGCGGCCAGGGCATGCGACGCCTTCTGCGCGATCTGCAGCAGCGGCGCGTTCCATGGCGTCAAGGCCGCCACGACGCCATAGGGCTCGAGCGCGGTGTGCGCGAAGGAAGCACCGCCTAGCGGTACCACGCGACCCTCCAGCTTGTCGGCGGCTCCGGCGCAGTACTCGCACTGCTGGGCGCTGCGCTCGACTTGCGCGCGCGTCTCCGCGATCGTGCGCCCGCTGTCCAGGCTGTCGAGCCGTGCCAGCTCCTCGCCGCGCTGCCGCATCCGCGCGGCGATGGCAAGCAGGATCTGGCCGCGCCTTCGGGCGGGCGTCTCGGCCCAGGCCGGCGCGGCCCGAGCCGCGGCCGACACGGCCTCGCCCACATCCTCCGCGCTCGCGTCCGCGACCTTGCCGATCACCGCCCCGGTGGCCGGGTTCATCGCGTCGAGCGCGTCGCGCGATCTCGATGCCTGCAAAGCTCCGCCGATGAAGTGCCCCGTGGGAAGTGCGTCCATGGCGTCCTCTCCGTCTGTCGCCGCCCTGCTCCTCCGCCTGAGGTGCGGGCCGCAGTACTTGGCTGCTCGTGTCGCGGCGCGGGCCGGCCCGCTAGGGGCCGAACTCCTCGGGAAGCGTGTGGCGGTAGAGCCGTCGGGCGATCGCGACGAACGCGCGGTCCGCTGCCAAGCCGAGCAGGCCGAGAGCAACGATCGCGACGACGACGGTGTCCATCCGGCTGAACTCGCGCGCGCTGTAAATCAGGTAGCCGAGGCCGGCATTGGCCGCGAGGATCTCGGCCGACACGATCGTCGCGAAGGCCCGCCCCATCCCGATGCGCATGCCCTGCAGGATGTAAGGGACGACAGAGGGGAGCACGACCAGGAGCGCCGTGTCCCGTCGGCTGCCGCCGAGCGACAGCACGGCGTTGATGCGGGAGCGTTCCACCCGAGCCACGCCCATCTCCGTCGCCATCGCGATGCTGAAGAAGGCGTTGTAAGCGATCAGGAAGAGCTTGGATGCCTCGCCGATGCCGAACCAGATCAGAGCGAACACGACCATGGCGATCGCCGGGATGAAGCGGAAGAACTCGGTGAACGGCTCCATCATGCGCCGGAAGAAGGGCGAGAGCCCCATCGCGAGGCCGACGGGCACGGCGACCGCGCCGCCGATCGCGAATCCGGCCGCGAGTCGCGCCGCGCTGATCCCGGCATGCTCCCAGATCGTGCCGTCGGCCGCCATCCGCATGGCCTCGCGCGCGACCGCGAGCGGCGACGGGAAGACCGTGACGTCGAAGCGGCCCGCTGCTAGTGACCATGCCGCGGCCAGCAGCACGGCGCTGGCGACGGGCCAGACGAAGGTGGGCAGCGGATCGGCGCCGCGCCCGAGGCTCCAGGACGGCGCGAGCACCGAGCGCCAGGGCGACGTCGCATCAGCGCGAGCCGGCATGCTCGCCTCCGAAGCGGTCGATCAGGAACCGGAACACCCGGTCCGTCATGATGCCGAGCATGCCGAGGAGCACGATGCCCACGAAGATGTTGCCGGTGCGCAGCGTCGTCCGCGCCTCCTGCAGGAGGTAGCCGAGGCCGTAGTCGCCCGCGATCATCTCGGCCGAGACGATGGTCGAGAAGGCAGCGCCCATGGCGATGCGCATGCCGATCAGCGCATGGGGGATGGCCGAAGGCAGCACCACGAGCCAGAACACCTGCCAGAAGCCGGCGCCCATCATCTGCGCGGCTCGGATGCGGTTGCGGACGACGTGAAGCACGCCGGCCTCGGTGTTGATCGTGACGATGAAGATCGTGCTGAACCCGATCAGGAAGACGATGGCGACGTCGCTTGCCCCGAACCAAGCGACCGCGAGCACGATCATCGCGATCGGCGGGATGAAGCGGAAGAAGTCGACGGGGCCGCCCAGGAGCCTGTGCACGGCCGGCACCGTTCCCATGAGCAGGCCGATCGGCACGGCTGCCAGGCTGGCGATCCCGAAGCCGGCAAGGATCCGCGCCAAGCTGACGAGGATCTGGGCGCCGAGATCGCCTGACGCGAGCGACCAGAACGATCGCCACACGGTCTCCAGGCGCGGGAAGAACAGAGGATTGACTTGCGTGGCGGCGAGCTGCCACAGGCCGAGCATGATCGCCACTGACAGCAGATAGGGCAGCACCATCTCGACGAAGCGCGCACGGATCATTGGCGCGCTCGCCGGAATTCCTCCGCCATGACGCGCTGGATCTCGCCGTAGGCGGCCGCGATCCGCGGGTCGCTCCGGTCGCGAGGGCGAGGAGCTTCGACATTGAAGGCCGTGCGGACCGCGGAGCGCGGACCGGCGCGCATGACGACCACGCGATCGGCCAGAATCAGGGCCTCGTGCACATCGTGGGTGATGAACAGGACAGCCGGGCGCGCCTCGCTCCAGATCCGCACGAGCTCGTCCTGCATGTGCGTGCGCGTCTGGGCGTCGAGCGCGGCGAACGGCTCGTCCATCAGCAGCATGTCGGGCTCGTTCGCGAGCACGCGCGCGATCTGGATGCGCTGCTTCATGCCCCCCGACAGCTCGCGCGGGTACTTGTCGCCGTGCCCGACGAGGCCGACGAGGGCAAGCAGTCGCTCGGCGATTGCTCGCTGCTCGCCGAGAGGTACCCGCCGGATGCGCGGGCCGAGCAGCAGGTTCTCGGTTGCCGTCAGCCAAGGCATCAACGAATCGTCGCCCTGGAAGACGACGCCGCGATCGGCCGCTGGGCCGGCGACGGGCCGCCCGCGGTGCAGGACAGAGCCGCTGGACGGACGGTCGAACCCTGCAAGGAGCGTCAGCGCGGTCGTCTTGCCGCAGCCGCTCGGGCCTAGGAGGCAGACGAACTCGCCTTCCTCGATCCTCAGGTCGAAATTCTCGATCGCCGGCGCGTCGCCGCGCGCCGTGAAAGCTTTGCTGACGCCGGAGAACTCGGCCGCCGCCGATGCCATCGCGCGATCTACTGGCAGTCGATAAACCGGCCGAACGACACGCGCTGAGGCGCCGCGGCCTTGAGCGGCGCCGCGTCGACGGCATGCTTCCAGTCTGGAGCAGCCTTGATCGCGCCGGTTTCCTTGAGGAATGTGGTCGTGCGGCAGAGGTCGGCGAACGTCACCTCCGACATCTGGACCTTGAGTGTCACGGTGTCGAGGATGGCACCCGTCTCCGCGGCTGAGATGTTGAACGCCCTGGCGATGATGGCGATCGACTCGGACCGCTGCGCAGCCAGGAACTCGTCGGCATCGACCAAGGCCTTGAGCATAGCGCTCGCGGCCTGTGGACTGCCCATCAAACGCTTGCCGAAGACGATCGGTGTGTCGTTGACGAAGCCAATATCGCCGTCCTTCGCCAGGATGCGCGCCCCTGGCCTGACCTCGATGGCCTTGGACGCCCAGGGGAACCAGATCGCGACGGCATCGATCTCCTTCTTGGAGAATGCGATCACCTGTTCCTGCGGCTGCAGCCAGACGCGCTGCACGTCAGCGATGCCCTTGGACCTGGCGT
>JAEULF010000462.1 GCA_016793965.1 Alphaproteobacteria bacterium
CGTTCATGGTCACGTACATGTCCGCGAGCTTGCCCTGCATCAGCTGGAACTCGCCGATCGCCTGGCCGAACTGCTTCCTCTCGTGCACGTAGGGGATCACCGCGTCCATGCAGGACTGCATGATGCCCAAGGGCCCGCCCGCCAGCACCAGCCGCTCGTAGTCGAGCCCGCTCATCAGCACCTTGACGCCGCCATCGACGGCGCCGAGCACGTTCTCTGCCGGGATCTCGTAGTCGTCGAACACCAGCTCCGCCGTGTCCGAGCCGCGCATGCCGAGCTTGTCGAGCTTCTGCGCCGCCTTGAAGCCGGGCAGCGCCGTCTCGACCAGGAAGGCCGTGATGCCGTGCTGCGCCCTGTCGGGCGACGTCTTGGCGTAGACGACGATCACCTCGGCCTGCGGCCCGTTGGTGATCCACATCTTGGTGCCGTTCAGCACCCAGCGGTCGCCCTTGCGCTCCGCGCGGCAGCGCATCGAGACGACGTCGGAGCCGGCACCGGGCTCGCTCATGGCGAGCGCGCCGACATGCTCGCCGCTGATCAGCTTCGGCAGGTACTTGCGCTTCTGCGCCTCGGTGCCGTTGCGGTTGATCTGGTTGACGCAGAGGTTGGAGTGCGCGCCGTAGGACAGCCCGACCGCGGCCGAGCCGCGGCTGATCTCCTCCATGGCGATGACGTGCTCGGTGTAGCCGAGCCCGGCGCCGCCGTACTCCTCCGCGACCGTCACGCCGAGCACGCCGAGCTTGCCGAGCTCGGGCCAGAGGTCGCGCGGGAACAGGTTGGAGCGGTCGATCTCCGCGGCGCGCGGCGCGATGCGCTCGGCCGCGAAGCTCGCCACGCTCTCGCGGATCGCCTCGGCGGTCTCGCCCAGGTCGAAATTGAGCGACGGCAGACGGTTGGCGAGCATGGGCAGGCTCCCTTCGGGCCAGGCGTGCGTCAGCCCTAGCGCGAAGCCCGCGCGGCGTAAAGCCGGCCTCTGTGCCATTCTCCCGCGCGAGGAGGCGACCATGGCACCCGGCGACACCGGCAAGGCGCGCGCGCAGGAGGCGTCGCTCTACGAGCGCGACTTCTACAGCTGGGCGCTGCAGCAGGCAGCGCTCATGCGCGCTGGCCGCCAGGCGGAGACCGACGTGCTGAACCTGGCGGAGGAGACCGAGACCTTGGGCCGGTCGGAAGCGAGCGCCTTTTGGTCGAGCTATCGGCTGATCCTGCTGCACCTCTTGAAGCAGCAATGCCAAACGTCCAAGCGGAGCCAGAGCTGGCGCGGCACCGCCGCGCGCGAGCGCAATAACGCGGCGCGCAACCTCAATCGCAATCCAGGCCTCGAGCCGCGACGTCCCTCGCTGTTCGCCGAGGCCTTCGAGGACGCCCGCAAGGAAGCAGCGGCTGAGACGGATCTTCCGATCGGGCAGTTCCCCGCGACCTGCCCCTGGTCGCTCGACCAGGTCGAGGACGACGCATTCCGGCCAGCGTACGTCCCGCCTATGTCACGGTGCATGCCGCGGCGGCCCGTCGCGGCGACTCCGCCGCCGAGCCGCCGAACACGTCTACGAACGATGCCATCAGCGCGTCGTCGAGATCGGCCAGGGAGACCGGCAAGCCGAGATCGACCAGGGACGTCACGCCGGTCCGGACGCCGCCGGTCTCGGCGGCGATGCCGCAGGGCACGATGCCGTCGAAATGGCCGAGGTCCGGCTCGACGTTGAGCGCCATGCCGTGGAACGTCACCCAGCGGCGAACGCGCACGCCGATCGCGCCGATCTTGTCCTCCCGATCGCCGCCGCGCGGCACCCACAGGCCGACGCGGCCCGGTCGTCGCTCCGCCCGGACATGAAAGCGCCAGAGCGCGCGGATCGCCCATTCCTCGAGATCGTGCACGTAGCAGCGCACGTCGGCGCCGCGCCGCTTCAGGTCGAGCATGACGTAGGCGATGCGCTGCCCGGGCCCGTGATAGGTGTACTGGCCCCCGCGTCCCGCGGCGTGGACGGGAAATCGGTCCGGCGCCAGCAGGTCCCGCTGCTGCGCCGAGGTGCCGGCGGTGTAGAGCGGCGGATGCTCGATCAGCCACACCGTCTCCGGCGCGGAACCGTCGGCGATCGCTGCGACGCGCCCCTCCATGGCGGCCACGGCCTCGACATAGGGGACGAGGCCCTCGGCACGGCACCAGGCAACCCCGCCGGGGCCGGGAATCGCGTCCGCTAGCAGGGCCGGCGGCGCCCGCTCCGGCGCCGCGGCAGAGGCGATGATCGGGTTGTTGATCCCCTGGGCCATCTCTGTTATTCCCCCACCCGCTCGGAAGGCGGAGCCCCGTCCTCCGAAGCGTGCGGTCGTGGCGGAACTGGTAGACGCGCAAGCTTGAGGTGTTTGTGGGCGAAAGCCCGTGGAAGTTCGAGTCTTCTCGACCGCACCACTCTCGACGACGACGATCATCTAGCCTGGAGCGGCGCGGCGGCAAGCGCCGCGATCAGCCGCCGAGCTTGATCAAGGCGACGCCGGCCGCGACGAGCGTCGCGGCCGCGATCCGTCGCGGACCGAAGCCCTCGCGCAGCACCACCGCGCCGATGATCGCCGCGATGACCACGCTGGTCTCGCGGAGCGCCACGACGAGGCCGAGCGGCGCCAGCGTCATTGCCCACATCGCCAGCCAGTAGCTCACGGCGGAGAGGATCCCGGCGGGCACGCCCGCGCGCAAGGACGGCCGCGCCCGTTCCAGGAAGCCGCGCAGGCCGAAGCGCCAGACGCACCAGGCGGCGATCGGCGGCACGTTGCTGAGGAAAAGCCATGCGGCATAGGAATGCGCGTTGCCGGACGCACGGGCGCCCAGCCCGTCGACGATCGAGTAGGCGCCGATGGTGCCTGCCGTGACGAAGGCTGCCAGGACGGCGCGGCCGTCCGTGACGCGCGCGCGGACGAAGGCAAGCGCCGCGATTCCTGCCGCCACCAGGCCGACTCCGGCCATGCTGGCAGGCGAGAGCCGCTCGTCCGCGACGGCGTACGCGCCGATGGCGACGAGCAACGGCGCCGTGCCGCGCGCGATCGGGTAGACTTGGCCGAAATCGCCGAACTGATAGGCGCGCGCCAGGGCCCAGAAATAGACGATGTGGATCGCGAAGGACGCCGCGATGAAGGGCACCGCGGCCGGGCTCGGCAGCGGCAACACGGCAGCGGCGACGCCGCCCGGGAGGAGCCAGGCAAGATTCATTACGGCGATGCCGACGATCCGGTCGCCCTGTACCTTGATCAAGGCGTTCCAGCTTGCGTGCAGCGTCGCTGCCAGCAGCACCATGCCGGCGACCCAGAGTTCCATGCCGTGCGGCTGCATCGCTGCACTCTTCCTCAGCTGCCGAGTTTGATGAGGACGACGCCGGCAGCGACGACGCAGGCCGCGACGATCCGCGCGACGCCGAGCGGCTCGCGGAACAGCAGCGTGCCGATCAGCGCGGCGAAGACCACGCTGGTCTCGCGCAGCGCGATGACCGGGCCGAGCGGCGCCCGCGCCATCGCCCAGAGCACTATCCAGTAGGCCGCCATGCTCATGAGCCCGCCCAGCGCCGCCGCCGGCCAGAGGCCCCGGCTGCGCGCCACGATGGCGCGGGGACCGACCCGCGCCAGGCAGTAGGCGCCGATCGCCACGACCTCCACGGTGAACATCCAGCAGGCGAAGGCGTGCGGATCGCCTGCGACGCGCACGCCGAGCCCGTCGATCACGCTGTAAGCAGCGATCGACCCGGCGGTCAGGAACGCGGCGACGAGCGCGCGCGAGTCCTTCGCGGCCGAACGGCCAAAGGCGAGGCTCCAGATGCCAGCGCTGACCAACGCGACCCCGCACCAGCTCGCGGCGGCGAGGCCCTCGCCGGCGAAGGCAAAGGCGCCGACCGCCACGAGTGCCGGCGCCGTACCGCGCATGATCGGGTAGACCTGCCCGAAGTCGCCATGGGCATAGGCGCGCACGATGCTCGCCCAGTAGACGCATTTGACGAGCAGCGAGACGCCGAGGTAGGGCCAAGCGGCGGCCGGCAGCATCGGCAGGTCGAGGACGACGATCAGCGTCCCGCCTGCGATAGCCGTCGTCATGTGCATCAGCAGGAAGACGACGGTGCGCTCGGCCTGGACCTTGACCATCGCGTTCCACGCCGCGTGCAGGACCGCCGACGCCAGCACGAGGGCGGCGACGCCGGATGTCAGGCCCTCGCCGCCCATCTCCTCCCCTCGCCCTGCGCGCGCTCCGGCACTGCGGTCAGCCGCCGAGCTTGATGAGCACGACTCCGGCGGCGACGACCGCCGCCGCTGCGATCCGCCGCGGCCCGAAGGTCTCGCGGAACAGGAAGGCGCCGATCAGTGCGGCGATGATGACGCTGGTCTCGCGCAGCGCCACGACCAGGCCGAGCGGCGCCTGCGACATCGCCCAGATGACGATCCAGTAGGACGCGATGCCGAGCAGCCCGCCCGGAGCGGCCAGGCGCCAGACGCCGCGCGCGCGGGCGGCGAAGTCCTCGGTGCCGTAGCGCCAGAGCGCGTAGGCGCCGATCGGGAAGACCTCGAAGAAGAACATCCAGAGCGCGTAGGAATGGGCGTTGCCGGCCACGCGCCCTCCGATCCCGTCGATCACGCTGTACGTGCCGATGGTGGCGGCCGTGGCGAAGGCGGCGATGACGGCGCGGCGGTCCGGAGCCGCGGCACGGCCGAAGGCGAGGCTCCAGATCCCGCCCGACACCAGGAGGAGCCCGATGCCGCTCTGCCAGGACGTCGCCTCGCCCACTGTCAGATAGGCGCCGATCGCCACCAGCGCCGGCGCCGTGCCGCGCATGATCGGGTAGACCTGCGACAGGTCGCCGTACTGGTAGGCCTTGATCAGCCCGAAATAGTAGCCGGTGTGCACGATCACCGAGGCGACGAGGTAGGGCCACGCCGCGAGCGGCGGCGGCGCGACGCTGAAGGCGATGATGATCAGCCCGGAGGCGAGCGTGCCCGCGCCGTGCATGATCACCATGCCGACCAAGCGGTCGCCCTGGACCTTCACCATGGCGTTCCAGACCGCGTGGATCAGCGCTGCCAGGAGCACCAGGGCGGAGACGCCGAGATCGAGCGACTGCGCCGCTGCCACGTGTGCCTCTTTCGGGGATCCGCGCGGGCGGTGTGGCCGGCGCGCTTTGTTGCAGTTCGATGAAAGCAGCGCATACAGCAGCGCGGCCGGCCCGGGAACGCCGCCCGGCACAGGTCAGACCCGGCAGGAAGGCAGGGCGCTCCCGGATCGCTCCGAACGATGCGCGACCCGCTCTCAGCCAGCCAGCTTGATCAGGGCGATGCCGGCCGCCACCCCGATCGCCGCGGCGATGCGGCGCGCCCCGAACGCCTCGCGGAACACGAGCGCGCCGATGGCCGCGCCGAAGACGACCGAGGTCTCCCGCAGCGCCACCACGAGCCCCATGGGCGCGCTCGCCATCGCCCAGACGGCGAGACCGTAAGAGGCGACGGCCATCAACCCGCCCAAGAGACCAAAAGCGGCGATCGGCCGGGCGCGCCGGAGCAGGTCGCGCCCGCCGTAGCGCCAGAGGCAGAGCGCGACGATCGGCCCCCCGTCGAGGACGAAGAGCCAGGCGAGGTAGGACAGCGGCTCGCCGGCGCGGCGCACTCCCATGCCGTCGATGATCGAGGAGACGGCGACCCAGGCCGCCGTCGCCAGTGCCGCGAGCACCGCCCGCCAGTCGACCTGCCTGCCTGGAATATAGGCCAGGACGGCGATCCCGCCCGTCACCAGGATCATGCCGAGCGCCGCGAGCGTCGCGATCCGCTCTCCGGCGACTACGAAGGCGCCGAACGCGACCAGCATCGGCGTGACGCCGCGCGCGATCGGGTAGACTTGGCTGAAGTCGCCGATGCCGTAAGCCCGCGCGAGCGCAAGGTAGTAGCCGAAGTGGCAAGCGAGCGCCGCGGCAAGGTAGGGCCAGGACGCGGCGTCGGGCAGCGGCACGAAGGGCAGGACGGCCGCGCCCGCGACGGTGCCCGCCACCGTGATCAAGGCCATGCCGACGACGCGATCGCCCTGCACCTTGATGATCGCGTTCCACGCGGCGTGCAGCACCGCTCCGAGCAGGACGAGAGCAGCGGCGCCGACCTCGATTGCCCCATCCGCAGCGTCCGCGCCGGTGCCCACGTCGCTCTCCGCCAACCGATCCGCACGTCCTCGGCAGAGGGCGCGACGCAATGCCATGGCATCCCGCCGGCCCCTCGCGTACAACGGCTTCGCCCGCCGGCGAAGAGGCAGCCGTGGAGGAGGACGATGAGCGACGCGCTGCGCGATGCCGCCCTGGACTACCACCGCCAGTCGCCGCCAGGGAAGCTTGGAATCCACGCGACAAAGCCGCTGACGACGCAGCGCGACCTGGCGCTCGCCTATTCCCCCGGCGTCGCGGCTGCGTGCGAGGCGATCGTGGCCGATCCGGGCGAGGCCGCGACGTTGACCGCCCGCGCCAATCTCGTCGCCGTGATCTCCAACGGCACGGCCGTGCTCGGCCTCGGCGCCATCGGGCCGCTGGCCGCCAAGCCGGTCATGGAGGGCAAGGCCGTCCTGTTCAAGAAGTTCGCCGGCATCGACGTCTTCGACATCGAGATCGACGAGCGCGACCCGGACAAGCTCGTCGACATCGTGGCCTCGCTCGAGCCGACCTTCGGCGGCATCAACCTCGAGGACATCAAGGCGCCGGAGTGCTTCGAGATCGAGGAGAAGCTGCGGGCGCGGATGCGCATCCCGGTCTTCCACGACGACCAGCACGGCACGTCGATCATCGTCGCCGCAGCGATCCTCAACGGGCTGCGGGTCGTCGGCAAGGACATCGGCCAGGTCAAGCTGGTCTGCTCCGGCGCCGGCGCCGCGGCCCTGGCCTGCCTGGACCTGCTGGTCAATCTCGGGCTCAAGGTCGAGCGGACCTTCGTGGCTGACGTCCACGGCGTGGTCTGGAAGGGCCGGCCGCAGGACATGGACCCGCGCAAGGCCCGATACGCGAAGGAGACGAACGCGCGCGCGCTCGCCGACGTGATCGGCGATGCCGACATCTTCCTCGGCCTGTCCGCGGCGCGCGTGCTCAAGCCGGAGCTGCTGAAGAAGATGGCCGCTCGGCCCTTGATCCTGGCCTTGGCCAATCCGGTGCCGGAGATCATGCCGGACGAAGCGAAGGCGGCGCGGCCCGACGCCATCGTGGCGACGGGACGGTCGGACTACCCGAACCAGGTCAACAACGTCCTGTGCTTCCCTTACATCTTCCGCGGCGCGCTCGACTGCGGCGCCACCGCCATCAACGAGGCGATGAAGCTGGCCTGCGTGCGCGCCATCGCCGACCTGGCGACGGCCGAACTGTCCGATGTCGTCGCCCAGGCCTATGGCGGCGAGCTGCCGACCTTCGGTCCGGACTACCTCATCCCCAAGCCGTTCGACCCGCGGCTCATCGTCGAGATCCCGCTGGCGGTGGCGCGCGCGGCCCAGGAGAGCGGCGTCGCGACCCGGCCGATCGCCGACATGGACGCCTACCGCCAGCGCCTGGTGCAGCACGTCTTCCGCACAGGCTTCGCCATGAAGCCGCTCTTCGAGCGCGCGCGCGCCAACCCGTTGCGCGTCGCGTATGCCGAGGGCGAGGAGGAGCGGGTCCTGCGCGCTGCGCAGACGGTTGTGGACGAGGGCCTCGCCAAGCCCGTCCTGATCGGCCGGCGCAGCGTCATCCTCGACCGCGTCAAGCGCCTGAACCTGCGGCTCAAGCTCGACCAGGACGTCGGCGTCGTCGATCCGACGGACGACCCCCGCTACAACGACTACTGGCGGAACTACCACGCGCTGACCGAGCGCAGGGGCGTGACGCCCTCGATGGCGCGCGAGCGCATCCGAACGCGCACGAGCGTCATCGGCGCGATGATGCTCGTGCGCGGCGACGCCGACGCCCTGATCTGCGGCACCGTCGGCCGCTACCGCGCGCACCTGGCCGAGATCCTGCCGGTGCTCGGCCTCAAGCCCGGCGTCCGGGCGCCGGCCGCGCTCGGCACGCTGCTGCTGCCGCGCGGCATGTTCTTCATCTGCGACAGCCAGGTCACCTTCGACCCCGACGCCGAGACGATCGCCGAGAACGCGCTTCTCGGCGCGGAGGCGGTCAAGCGCTTTGGCATGACGCCGAAGGTGGCGATGCTGTCGCATTCGAGCTTCGGCACCGGCGAGACGCCGTCGGCGCAGAAGATGCGCGAGGCGCTCTCGACGCTGCGCGCCATGGCCCCGGAGCTCGAGGTCGAGGGCGAGATGCACGGCGACGCCGCGATCTCGGAGACGATCCGCGAGATGGTGTTCCCGAACTCCAGGCTCAAGGGCACGGCGAACCTGCTGATCATGCCCGGCCTTGACGCCGCGCACATCGCCTTCAACCTGCTGAAGGTCCTCGGCGACGGCATCTCGATCGGGCCGCTGCTCCTCGGGGTCGCCCGGCCGGCGCATATCCTCACGCCGTCGCAGACCGTGCGCGGCATCGTCAACATGACCGCCGTCGCGGTCGCGCACGCCCAGGACGAGCGGGCGGCCGCGAGCGTGGCGTGAGCGAGGGGGCGCCGGCATCCGACGTCAGGCCTGGAGCCGCCGCGGCCGGCACCGCGATCGCATCGCCGCGCGTCTCTCTCGCGACCGGCGAGGAGGTGGTTCCGACCGTCACCTCCGACCTGGTCGATGGGATCGAGAACGCCATCGAGTCCGGCGACGAAGCCGCCGCGCGGAGCGCCGCAGCCGCCCTTCACGCGGCGGACCTCGCCGACCTGCTCCTGCGGCTCCGGCCGGAGAGCCGCCCCGCCCTCGTGCGGATCCTCGGCGACGGGCTGGACCCTGACGTCTTCGGCTACCTGGACGAGGACGTGCGCGATGCCCTGGTCGCGCAGATCGGCCCGACCGCGACGGCCAAGCTCGTCGCCGAGCTCGACAGCGACGACGCCGTCTACGTCGTCGAGGACCTCGACGCGGAGCAGAAGCGGCGGGTCCTGGAGGCCCTGCCGCTGGGCGACCGCGCCCTCATCGAGCAGGGCCTGGCGTTCAAGGAGGAGAGCGCCGGCCGCCTCATGCAGCGCGAGCTGGTCGCCGTCCGCGAGTTCTGGACCGTCGGCGAGACCATCGACTACATGCGCGCTTCGGCCGACCTGCCGGACGACTTCTACAACATCTTCGTCGTCGACGGCCAATGGCGCCCGATCGGCGTCGTTCCCCTGTCGCGCCTGATGCGGACGCGCCGCCCGGTCACGGTGGCGGACATCATGTTCCGCGACGTTCGGACCGTCTCCGTCGACACCGACCAGGAAGAGGTCGCGTTCCTGTTCCGCCGCTACGGCCTCGTCGAGGTGCCGGTGGTCGAGGCGAAAGGCCGGCTCGTCGGCGTCGTGACCTTCGACGACCTGGTCGAGGTCGTCGAGGAGAAGGCGAGCGAGGACGCGCTGCACCTGGCCGGCGTCGAGGCCGACGCCCCTGCCCGCGACGTGCTGCGAACGGCGGCGTCGCGCTTCACCTGGCTGTTCGTCAACTTGGCCACCGCGATCCTGGCATCGGCCGTCATCGCGCTGTTCGAGGAGACGATAGAGCGCACGGTCGCGCTGGCGGTGCTGATGCCGATCGTCGCCTCGATGGGCGGCAATGCCGGGACGCAGACCCTGGCCGTCGCCGTCCGGGCCCTGGCCACGCGGCAGGTGCTCGGCGGCGAGGGTTGGCGGCTGATCGCCAAGGAGACCATGGTCGGCACGTTGAACGGGGCCTCGTTCGCGCTCGTCTGCGGCGCCGTCGCGTGGGCATGGACCGGCAGCGTCGCGATCGGGTCGATCATGGGCATGGCGCTGGTCGCGAACCTTGTCGTCGCCGGCCTGGCAGGCGCAGCGATCCCGCTCGCACTCGAGCGGGCCGGCGTCGACCCGGCGATCGCCTCGGGGGTGTTCCTGACGACGGTGACCGACGTCGTCGGCTTCTTCGCTTTCCTCGCGTTGGCAACCCTGCTGCTCCTCTAGCCCCCGAATTCTCGCGCAGTCGCGAAGCTGGGCCAGAGCGCCATCGCCCGGGGGTTTCAAGCATCTTACTGGCGTGCCAGCGCGATTCGTGATTCTCTGGGCGAGCGGACGGGCGCGGGGCCACCAGTGCTGTGGTCGCATGGCAGACGGACGGGGCGACGAGTTCCTTGAGCTTTTCGACGACGCTGCGGCTGCGCCCGGCGCGGCGGCGTCGCCTTGGCCGTTGCTGGTCGCTGACGACGACCCGGCCGTCCATGCGGTGACTCGGCTCGTCCTGCGCGACGTGCGGTTCCGCGACCGGCCGATCGAGGTGATCGAGGCCCACTCCGCCGCCGAGGCTTTCGACATCATGTCGCGCCGGCCCGACATCCCGGTGGCGCTCGTCGACGTGGTCATGGAGAAGGAGGACGCCGGCCTCAGGCTGGTGCAGCGGATCCGAAACGAGCTCTCCAACAACCTGGTGCGGATCATCCTTCGCACCGGGCAGCCGGGCAGCGCGCCCGAGCGCTCGGTCGTCCTCGAGTACGACATCAACGACTACAAGGAGAAGCAGGAGCTCACCACCGACAAGCTGGTGACGTCGGTGGTCACGGCGCTGCGCGGCCACTATGCGCTGCGCGAGGTGAAGAAGGCCTATGCCGAGCTGACGCAGGCCCAAGGCCGGCTCGCGGAGCTCGAGAAGCTGGCGGCGCTCGGCGGGCTGGTGGCCGGCATCACGCACGAGGTCAACACGCCGATCGGCACGTGCGTCCAGGCGGCGACGCACCTGCAGGACGTCGTCGGCGCGGCCCGCGGCAAGTACGAGCAGGAAACCCTCACGCCGTCGGATTTCGAGGAGTTCCTCGACGAGGTCGCGAAGGTCGGGACGATCATCGAGGCGGCCAGCCAGAACGCCGCCCGGCTGATCGGCGGCTTCAAGACGATGGCGGTGGACCAGGCGAGCGGCGCGCGGCGCCCTTTCAAGATCGCGGCGCTGATCGACGACGTGCTGCTCGCGCTCTCGCCTCGCCTGCGCAAGACGCAGCACCGGATCGAGGTCGACTGTCCTGCCGATGAGGAGATTGACAGCTACCCCGGCGCGCTCAGCCAGATCCTCACCAACCTGATCATGAACTCTCTGGTGCACGGGTTCGACGGCATCGGGCGCCCGGGCACGATGCGCATCGCCGTGCAGCCGGCCGGGCAGCCAGCGGGGCAGCAGGTCATGCTGACCTACTCCGACGACGGACGCGGCATCGCCGCGGAGCACAAGCTGCGCGTCTTCGAGCCGTTCTTCACGACCAAGCGCGGCAAGGGCGGGAGTGGCATCGGCCTCAGCATGGTCTACACGCTGGCGACCGAGACCCTGGGAGGGACGATCGCCATGGAATCGAGCGAGGGCAGCGGCGTGACGTTCACCCTCACGCTGCCCCGCGACGCGCCGGGCAACCGGTGAGCGCGCGCCACCGCGCCATCGACGCGGCCTACGGCATCGCGCGCTCTCTCGTCGTCTATCATGCCAATCCGCTGAAGCTGCGGCGCGCCCGGCGCCTCTACCGGACGTTCCTGTCCCCCGGCGACCTCGCGTTCGACATCGGCGCCCATGTCGGCGATCGGGTCCGCGCGTGGCGCGCGATCGGCGCCCAGGTCGTCGCCGTCGAGCCGCAAGACGCACCGCGTCGCGTGCTTGAGCTTCTCTACGCCGGAGACCCGGAGGTCGTCATCGTGCCCATGGCCGTCGGCGCAGCCGCCGGCGCCGCGATGCTGCGGCGCGATCCGACGAACCCGACCGTGGCGAGCCTGGACCAGGGCTGGATCGACAGGCGTCGCGTCGATCCTCGCTTCCGCGGCACCGCATGGTCGCAGTCGCAGTCCGTCGCCGTCACCACCCTCGCCGACCTGATCAGGCGCTTCGGCACGCCGGCCTTCTGCAAGATCGACGTCGAAGGCAGCGAGCCTGACGTCCTGGCCGGCCTCGATCGCCCGCTGCCGGCCCTCTCCTTCGAGGTCCTGGCCGGCGAGCGCGAAGGCGCCGAAGCTTGCGTCGCCAGGCTCGAGTCGCTGGCGGCGGGCGGCGATCCCTATACCTACCTGTTCGTCCCGGGCGAGACCTTCGTCCCGGCGACGCCTTGGCTGGACGCTCGGTCCCTGCTGGAATCAATCCCCGGCCTTTCGGCGACGGCCGGGTCCGGCGACGTCTACGCACGCCGCTGACCGCGCGAGGATGCGCGCATTCGGCCCTGCCTCTATCGTGGCCGGCAAAGGGGGAGACCGGGAGAATGACGAACGGACACCCG
Source organism: Alphaproteobacteria bacterium (assembly GCA_016793965.1). GTDB lineage: Bacteria > Pseudomonadota > Alphaproteobacteria > JAEULF01 > JAEULF01 > JAEULF01. The sequence continues at coordinate 12,282 of JAEULF010000462.1, forward strand.
CATGCGCCGCCGTCGCGATGGCGCGCAGTCGAGGAATCGGCTTGGTACGAGCGGCTCAACCTCGCGGCGACCCTTGTCGCCGTGTTCGCTGCGCCCGTCGCCGGCCTCATTGCCAGTCTCGCCCCAACCCTGGCCCCAAGCCTTGGCCAGAGCATCGACCCGCACGCGACGCGCCGCGTCGTGCTGGCGATCGAAGCCGGCTGCTCGCTGGTCTTCTTGTGCGACATCGCGATCGGCTGGAAGGCCCAGGGCCGCTCCTACCTCGCGCGCCCCGCGCCATGGGTCAACTTCCTCGCCATCCTGTCCGTCGCGGCGGAGGTCCTGATCGCAGGGTTCGGGGTCGCCAACGCGCGGATCCTGCGCGCGCTGCGCACCGTGCGGATCGTTGCCCGCATCGGCCTGCTGATGACGCGGCGGCCGCAGGACAGCGTGCTCGGCGCCGAGGCGCTCAGGCGCATGAACGACAACGACACCTGGTTCGCGCTCGCGCTGCTGCTGCTGCTCTCCGGCCTGGGCCACTTCCATCCTCTCGACCACGCCGCTGTCGACGACTTCGCGATCGAGATCGCCATCTACGGCGGGTTCTTCCTGGCCGTGCGCGCGAAGGGCTATCTCAACGAGCGCAAGATCGAGGAGGTCTTCATCGGCCGGCTGCGCGACGCCAACCAGCGGGTCATCGACCGGATGCGCGAGATTCCCGGGCTGGGCGACGCGCACCTCGCGCTGCGCGAGCGCGCGGCCGAGCTGGCGCGCGGCGGCAAGGCCATGAACGAGATCGACGTCATGGTCGAATCCGTCGGCATGATCATGGCCAACCTCCGGCGCTTCATCAGTCACCGCACGTTCCGCGAGGCGAAGGGCGAGCAGGTGCTCTCGCCCGAGCGCCCGGTCGCCCTGCTCTTCACCGACGTCGAGGGATTCTCGCGCATCGCCGCGGCGATGCGCACGGGCATCGTCCCTGTGCTGCAGCGCTACTTCGGCGCCATGAGCGACGGCGTCCACACGCTCGGCGGCGACATCGACAAGTTCATCGGCGATGCCGTCTTCGCGTATTTCGACGACCCGGCCGACCCGCGCAATGCCGCCAACAAGGCTTTCGACGCGGTGATCGCGATGACGGTGTCCTGCGATGCCATGCAGGAAGCCGAGAACGGCTGGCACGCCCTCTTCGACGGGCATGCGGTGCCGAGCGAGCAGCGGCGCATCCGCACGCGCTTCGGGCTGCATTGGGGCACGGTCCTCGCCGGGCCGATCGGGTCGGACCGCCGCGCCGACAGCACGCTCGTCGGCGACGCCGTCAACCTCGCCGCCCGCATGGAGTCGGCGAACAAGCACTACGGCAGCTACTGCCTGATGACGCAAAGCCTCTACGAGCACCTGTCACCCGACCGCCGCGCGCGCTGCCGCCTGGTCGACCGCGTGACCGTGCAGGGCCGGGAGCACGAGCCCCTGGCGATCTTCGTGCTGGACTTCGCGCCGGTGCCGTCCGGCCTGCGCGAGGCCTTCTCCGCCGGCGTCGAAGCCTACCTATCCGGCGATTGGCAGTCGGCCCATGCGGCGCTCCTGTCCTGCCGAGAGCATGTCGCCCATCTCGACCTGCCGCCCGACGGCCCGACCGAGGCGCTGCT
>JAEULF010000018.1 GCA_016793965.1 Alphaproteobacteria bacterium
AGTCCTACGGCATCCAGTCGAAGGGCGAGATCCGGCTCAACATCAAGATCTCGCAGCAGGAGCGGGCCAACATCATCGGCACCTCGCGCGAGGTGGTGAACCGCCACCTGCGCGCGCTGCAGGGCGAGGGCGTGCTGCGCATGGACGGCGGCTTCATCGTCATCGCCCAGCCCGACAACCTCGAGGACCACGCGCACGTCTGAACCCGCGCCTCCGAGGGCGCCGGGGCGAGAGGGCGGCGCTCCAGGCGCTTGCGCCCCGGCGCGGCTTCAGCCATTGAAGCGCCATCATCCCAGCGAGCGGAGGAAGCATGTCGCGCGCGACAAGGCGCGGGCGCCGGCGCCAGGCAGCCTGGTTCGTCAACACCGTGCTCGGAATGGGGCCGCTCGCCTTTCCCGGGCCGTTGCCGGGCGAGGAGCCAGCCGCGGCGCAGGGGCCGCAGCCGCGCCGCGTCCCGGTGCCTGACTCGGCACCGGCGCCGGCGGACGACCCCATCAAGCGCTCGAGCTACCGCCCGAGCCGGCCGCGTCCGCCGCGCCCGGCCAATTGGGTGCCGCGCAACCAGCGCGGCGATGGGCTGCCCGGGGGGCAGCAGGCGGACGGATCGCGCACCGAGGCGCCGCGCGGCGAGGTGATGCGCGACCATGTCGCGCCCGCCGAGGGGCCGGTCATCGTCACGCCGCTGCCGCGCGGCCCGATCCGCCGGTTATCGCTCCGCCGGCTGACCCTCTGGCCGCCGACCTTCCGGTGAGGGACCGGTGCCGCGCGTCGCTCAGGCGCCGACCGACTTGAGCCAGTCGAGGATCGAATCGGCGGCGCGCTGCCAGCGCGGCTCCAGCATCACGGCATGGGCCAGATCGTCGAGCAGGAGCGGTTGGACGCCGTAGGCCTCGGCGGTGCGCGTCGCCATATCAGGCGGGAAGAAGGCGTCGCGCCGGGCACCGGCGACCAGCATCGGCGTGCCCTTGATGCGCGAGCAGAGCGGCAGGTCGAGCCAGGTCATGTCCAGGATCGCGCGCTGGGACTCCGCCTGGAAGCGGCTGAAATAGGGCTCGATCATGTGGTGCTCGGCGTCGTCGGAGAAGAGCGCCCGCCGCAGCACGTCAGGCGCCGACGACCACTCGCCGAAATTCTGCACCACCATGATCTGCTGGTAGAGCAGCGGGTCTGCGAAGGCGAGGCGCAGCGCCGACAGCGTCAGGCCCTCCGGCGGCACGCTGGCGAGCAGCACGGCGCCGCGCGCGATGCGCGTCTCCAGGTACTTCTGCACCACGAAGCCGCCCATCGAATGGCCGATGAGCACGGTGTCCTGGCCGAGCCTCTCGACCGTCTCAGCGAGGTCCTGCACGTAGTTGGCGATGCGGAACTGGTGCAGCTCGCCGGCGCCGGCGCTGGCGCCGTGGCCGCTCAGGCTGAGCGCATGGGACGGGTAGCCGCGCGACGCGAAATAGGGCAGGAAGTTGACGTCCCAGCACCACGCGCCGGCATAGGCGCCGTGTACGAACAGGAGGTTCGGCTTGCTGCGCCGCTGCGGCAGCCGGCTCAGGATCTCCAGGCGATCGGGCATCAGGACGTCCGGTGGGTGTCTGGTTCCAGGGTGTAGTGCAGGGCCAGGGGTCGGAGCAAGGGCCTGAGCGCCGCGGTCGGGCAAGGCATTGGGCCTATGCCGAGCGGCGCCGAGCGGGCAACGCAGGCTCCGGCGGCGCGGCAGAGGAGGCAACGTTGCCGATCCGTGACGGCCGAAACAGCGATGCCGCGCGCCTCAAAGCCCGTGCCCAGGCCGAGACGTTGGCGCTGCAGGCGCTGGGCTGGCTCTGCGCCGAGCCTGACCGGGCCGAGCGCTTCCTGGCCATGACCGGCCTGGCGCCAGGCGAGCTGCGCGCCAGCGCGCGCGATGCGGCGTTCCTCGCCGGCGTCCTCGACCATCTGCTCGCCGACGAGACGCTGCTGCTCGCCTTCTGCGCGGACACCGAGGCCGAGCCGCCCGGCGTCGGCGCCGCGCGGCGCCACCTTCCCGGCGCGTCGCCTGACGCATAGGCGGAGCCGGCCGCCTGCCGATCTCCCGCCTGCCGATCCGCCGCTTGCGGATCCGCGGCCTGCATATCCTTCGACTCGCCCGCGCTGCGGGCGGCGCAGGAGGAGAGAGAAATGCTGCCTCGTCCTGAGCCGCGCCGAAGGCGCGAGTCGAAGGATGGGCAGGCGATGGGTCACGCCCCCCCCATGGCCGTGCTGCGCCTGCGGCGCCTTGCGGTGCGTCGGCTTGCGGCGTTGCGCTGCGGCGCGCGAGGCGCCATGGTGCCGCAATTGGGTCGCCCGCGCCGCCGGCTGCGGCAGCGGCGCGCGTTCATGGGGTCGGTCAGGTGAAGGTCGCAGGTCGTTCCAGCGCAGCGCGCCGCCGCAAGGCGTGGCCGCGGGCCTCGGCTGCGGCGCTGCCAGCTGCCTGCGTCGTCATGGTCCTGGCCGCCGAGCCCGCGCGCGCCCAGGCGCCGCTGCCGCCCGCCGCCGAGCCCGGCCGGGCGCCGGCGCAGGCGCCTGTCCCAGCGCTGCTCGAGCTGTCCTTCGCCATCGAGGTGCCCGGCGGCTCGACCCCGCCGCCCGGGGCGGCCGACGTCACCTTCACCCTCGCCAAGCTCGCGGTCACCGGCGCCACGGCCTTCCCGGCCGAGCGCGTGGAGGCGACCTACCGCGATCTCGTTGGCCAGGAGATCAGCCTGGCGCGGCTGTTCGGCGTCGCCGCGGCGATCGAGAAGCTCTACAAGGACGCCGGCTACTTCCTCTCCTTCGCCTTCCTGCCGCCGCAGACCGTCGAGGACGGCTCGTTCCGGATCGAGGTGGTCGAGGGCTACATCGACCGCATCGCCTTCCAGGACACGGACAAGGAG
>JAEULF010000127.1 GCA_016793965.1 Alphaproteobacteria bacterium
CAGCAGCCCCAGCCCCATGGCCGTCTACACGGAAGTCGGCGACGACGACCTCGCCCGGTTCATCGACGCCTATGACCTCGGCCGCGTGCTCTCGGCCAAGGGCATCGCCGAGGGCGTGGAGAACTCCAACTACCTGCTGCACACCGAGCGCGGCGCCTTCATCCTGACGCTGTACGAGAAGCGCGTGCGCGCCGACGACCTGCCGTTCTTCCTCGGCCTGATGGAGCACCTGGCGGCGGCCGGCATCGCCTGCCCGCTCCCGGTCAAGGCCAAGGACGGCAAGGCGCTGCGCGTGCTCTGCGGCCGGCCGGCGGCGCTGGTCACCTTCCTCGAGGGCATGTGGCCTCGGCGGATCGAGCCGCATCATTGCGAGGGCGTCGGCGCGGCGCTGGCGGGCATGCATGTTGCCGGCGCCTCCTTCGCCATGACGCGCGAGAACGCGCTCTCCGTCGCTGGCTGGGCGCGGCTGCTCGACGACTGCGCCGCGCGCGCGGGCGAGGTGGCGCCGGGGCTCGGGCCCGAGCTGGCGGCCGCCTGCGGCGCCGTCGCGGCGGCCTGGCCGAAGCCGGACACGGCGGACCTGCCGCGCGGCGTCATCCATGCCGACCTGTTCCCGGACAACGTGTTCTTCACCGGCCAGCGCCTCTCCGGCCTGATCGACTTCTATTTCGCCTGCACCGACTTCCTCGCCTACGACCTGGCGATCTGCCTCAACGCCTGGTGCTTCGAGCCGGACGGCGCGTTCAACGCGACCAAGGCCAGGCGCATGGCGCAGGCCTATCACCGCGTGCGCCCGCTCTCGGGGCCCGAGCTCGCGCACCTGCCGCTCTTCGCGCGCGGCTCGGCGCTGCGCTTCCACCTGACCCGGCTCTACGACTGGCTGAACCACCCGGCCGGCGCCTTCGTCAAGCCGAAGGACCCGCTGGAGTACCTGAAGAAGCTGCGCTTCCACCAGGGCGTCGCCGGCCCCGCCGCCTACGGGCTGGACGGATGACGGCGCGGAAAGCCAAGGGCGACCGGGCGGACGACTTGCCTTCGGTCGAGATCTTCACCGACGGCGCCTGCTCCGGCAATCCTGGCCCCGGCGGCTGGGGGGCCGTGCTGCGCTACGGCGACGCAGAGAAGGAGCTTTCCGGCGGCGAGGCGGCGACGACCAACAACCGCATGGAGATGATGGCGGCGATCGCAGCGCTGGAGGCCTTGAAGCGGCCGTCGCGCGTGCGGCTGGTCAGCGACAGCCAGTACCTGCGCGACGGCATCACCCAGTGGATCGAGCGCTGGAAGCGCAACGGCTGGCTCACCGGCGACAAGAAGCCGGTGAAGAACATCGACCTCTGGCAACGGCTCGATGCGCTGCGAACGCAGCACGAGGTCAGCTTCGAGTGGGTGCGCGGCCATGACGGCCATCCGGAGAACGAGCGCGCCGACGCGCTCGCCCGCGGCGCCATCCCCGGGCCCGCGCGCAAGGCGAGCGCGCCGGGGGGCTGACGGGCACGGTCAAGCCGAGATACGCCGACCCGCCAGCGCCTGCACGGCCAGGACCGGCGCCGCCAGCGCGATGCCGACCAGCGTCGAGGTGAGGCCCGGCGCCATCATCAGCAGCCCGCCCGCCGCCAGCAGCAGGCGCTGCCACGCGGGCATGCGCACGAAGACGAAGCCGGTCAGCGCCATCGCCAGCACGCCGACCCCGAGCGCGCAGCCGCCGACCGTGATCGCGAAGTCCTCCCAGGTGAAGCCCTTGGTCACGATCAGCATCGAGGGCGCGTAGACGAAGACGAAGGGCACCAGCGCCTTGGCGAGGCCGAGGCGGAAGGCCGTGTTGCCGGTCCTGAAGGGGTCCGCTCCCGCCATGCTCGCGGCGGCGTAGGCGGCGAGCGCCACGGGCGGCGTGATGTCGGCGAGCACGCCGTAGTAGAAGACGAAGAAGTGCGCGACGATCGGCTCGACGCCGAGCAGCGCCAGGGCCGGGGCCGCCACCGTCACCATGATGATGTAGTTGGCGGTGGTCGGCACGCCGCATCCCAGCAGGATGCAGACGATCGCCGTCATCACCAGCGTGTAGAACAGCGTCAGGCTCTTCGGCGCGAAGAGACCGTCGGGCAGGAAGGCCGCCGTCAGCATCTCCAGCGTGCCGGCGAAGGTGGTGACGATGTTGGAGATCTTGAAGCCGACGCCGGTCAGCGTCACCACGCCGACGATGATCCCGACCGTCGCGGCCGCCGCGCCGACGGCAATGGCGTATTTCGCGCCGACCACGAAGGAATCGAGCACCTCGATCAGCGCCTTCCTGCCGTCGTGCCGCCGCAGCACGGCCTCGGCCGAGGCCGCGACGCACAGGCCGAGGATGCCGAAGGTGCACCAATCCTCCGTCAGCACTCCGGCGAAGACGGCGGCAGCGAGGATCGCCAGGAAGCCGACGGCGACCGGGCCGCTGCGCCCGGTCAGCCCGACCAGCGCGCAGGCGGTGATGCCCCAGAAGGCGGCGAGATAGGGCGTGAAGCCGGAGAACAGCACGAGCAGCAGGGCGAAGAGCGGGATCGCCGTCGGCCAGTCGCGCTTGAGCACCTCGCGGGCCTTCGGCAGCTCGGCCGCCGTCAGCCCGCGCATCCCCGACTTTTTCGCCTCGAAATGCACCTGGCAGAAGACGCCGAAGAAGTGCAGGCAGGCCGGCACGATCGCGGCGAGCACGATCGCCTGATAGGGCGTGTTGAGGAACTCGACCATCAGGAAGGCGGCCGCACCCATGATCGGCGGCGTGATCTGGCCGCCGGTCGAGGCCGTCGATTCGACGGCCGCGGCGAAATGGCGGGGATAGCCGAGCCGCATCATCGCCGGGATGGTGAGCGAGCCGACCGTCACGGTGTTGGCGATCGACGAGCCCGAGATCATCCCGAACAGCGCGGACCCGAAGATCGAGACCTTGGCCGGGCCGCCGGCGTAGCGCCCGGTCAGCGCCGAGGCCAGGTCGATGAACAGCCGCCCGAGCCCGATGCGCGTCGCCAGAACGCCGAACAGCACGTAGTGGAAGACGTAGGTCGCGACGACGCCGAGCGCGATGCCGTAGACGCCCTGGCTCGTCAGGTAGAGGTGGTTGACGACGCCGCTCCAGGTGCTGCCGGCATGCGCCAGGATGCCCGGCATGCCGCGCCCGAACAGCGCATAGGCGATGAGCAGGCTCGCGATCAGCGGCAGCGGCCAGCCGATGCTGCGCCGGGTGGATTCGAGCAGCACGGCGATCAGCAGCGTCCCCATGATGACGTCGGCCGCCATGGGGTTGCCGACGCGGAAGGCGAGATCGTCGAAGATCCAGGGGACGTAGAGGCTGCCGCCGACGGCAGCAGCGGCGAGCGCCCAGTCGTGCCAGCCGATCCCCAACGGATGCGTCCAGCGCGCGCGCGGCTCGGCGGCAGCGCCGCGCTTGAGCATCGGGAAGACGAGGAAGATCAGGCCGAGAACGAAGGCCATGTGGATGCCGCGATGCGTCGTCTCGCGCAGCAGCCCGAAGCCGGCCGTGTAGTAGTGGAAAGCGGAGAGCGCGAAGAGCAGGGCCGCGACGAGCCAGGCGGCAGCCGGCAGGAGCGGCCGGAACCGCACGTCCGGGTCGAACTGCTCCTCGAGCTTGCGCAGGTCATCGGCAACCGCCGGCGCTGCCGTCATCGTCGTCCTCCGGCGGTAAACGCGATCGAGGCTCCGCAAGCCCAGGGCCGGCAGCGCGCGAGCTCGCCTCGCGCGCTGCCGGTCCGAGACAGCGGTTACGGGAAGAGCGCTGCCGCCCTCACTTCAGGAGGCCGGCCTCCTTGTAGAAGCGCTCGGCGCCCGGGTGCAGCGGGATGCCGAGGCCGAGAAGAGCCGTCTCCTTGCGGATCACCTTGCCCTTGGCATGGCCGGCGTCGAGCATGGCGCGGGTCTTGTCGCTCCACAGGCCCTTGGTCACTTGGTAGACGACGTCCGCGCTCATCTTGGCCGTCGTGACCCATTGCGCGCCGACAGCGACGGTCTTGACGCCCTTGATGTCCTTGTAGGCGCCGTCCGGGATCGCGTCGGCGGCGAAGAACTTGAACTGCGCCAGGATCTTGGCGGCGACCGCGCCGTCGATCGGCAGGAGCTCGACCTGCGCCGTGGCCGCGAGCTCGGTCAGCGCCGCCGCCGGGTATCCCGCCGTCATGAAGAAGGCGTCGAGGCTGCCGTCCTTGATCTTGTCGGCGGACGGGCCGGGCTTCAGGTTCTCGGCCTTGTAGTCGCCGTCCTTGAGGCCGTAGGCGGCGAGGATCGCCTTGGCGTTGATCAGGCTGCCCGAGCCCGGCTCGTCGATCGAGACGCGCTTGCCCTTCAGGTCCGCCACCGACTTCACGTTGAGGCCCTTCTTGACCACGACGTGGATCGACTCGGGATAGAGGTTGGCGATGGCGCGCAGCTCATCGACCTTCGGCTTGCCGTCGTAGATGCCGGTGCCGGTGTAGGCCCAGCCGGCGACGTCGGCCTGGCTGAAGCCCGACTCCATCGACCCGCCGACGATGCCGTTGACGTTGGCGACCGAGCCGTTCGTGGCGACCGCCGAGGCCGAGAGCTTGTCGGTCGAGATCGCGTTCGCGATCATGCCGCCGACGGGATAGTAGGTGCCGGCGGTGCCGCCGGTGCCGATGCGGAAGAACTGCTTGTCCTGCGCCGCCGCGGGCAATGCCGCAACGACGAGCGCCAGGGCGGCTGCCGCCGCGGTCAGGCTGAAGCGTGGTGTCACGATCTCTCTCCCTTGGTGACGTCGGCCGGGCGCGGCCGGAACCGGCCACGGCGAAGGGCGCATCCTCCGGCAAACCGGCCGGGGAGTCGAGATCGGGAGAGCGGGATCGGGAGTGGGGCGCCTGGCCGGCCTCAGCCGCCGGACTGGACGTTGACGTCCTTGAACAGCAGGTCCTTGACCTGCACCACGCGCAGCGTGTTCGAGAGCTGGATCAGCATCTCCTGGCGCAGGCGCGAGAGCCCGCCGCGGTCGCGCAGGTCGTCCAGCCGCAGCTCGCGCAAGTAGATGTTCAGCGTGTCCTTGATGCGCGGCATGTGCGCCTTGGCGTAGCCGGCGTCTCGATCGTTGCGCATCACCATCTCGAGCTT
>JAEULF010000129.1 GCA_016793965.1 Alphaproteobacteria bacterium
CGCATCAGCCGGTGCTTGTCGCGGTTCCACTCGCGCTCCTTGATGGCCTCGCGCTTGTCGGCCTTCTTGCGGCCCTTGGCGAGGCCGAGCTTGACCTTGGCGATGCCGCGCTTGTTGAAGTAGATCGACAGCGGCACCAGCGTCATGCCCTCGCGCCGGATCGAGCCGAGCAGGTGGTTCATCTCGCGCCGGCGCACGAGCAGCTTTCGCGCCCGCTTCGGCTGGTGGTTGAAGCGCGAGGCCGGGGCGTACTCGTTGATGTGCGCGTTGAACAGCCAGAGCTCGCCCTCGCGCTCGCCGGCGAAGGAATCGACCAGGCTGGCATGCCCGGCGCGCAGCGACTTGACCTCGGTGCCGCGCAGCATGATGCCTGCCTCGACGGTCTCGTCGATCTGGTAGTCGAACCGCGCCTTGCGGTTCTGGACGGAGATGCGCTCGGGATCGTCGGTCATCGCGGGAGATTAGCGCGCCAAAGGCCCCACCCCAACCCTCCCCGTCGCTGCGCGTCGGGGAGGGGGAGGAAGGACACCGTGCTTCCCCCTCCCCGTGCGTCAGCACGGGGAGGGTCGGGCTGGGGCAGGTACCCTCAGTGCAGCAGGCCCAGCCCCTTCAGCGCCGCCTCGACGCGCGCTTTCGACGCGTCGGCGATGGGGCCGAGGGGCAGGCGCGTGTCCGGCGCGCTCAGCTTCAGGAGGCTCGCGGCGAACTTCACCGGGCCGGGGCTGGTCTCGCAGAACAAGGCGTCGTGCAGCGGCGCCAGCTTCTCGTTGACCTGCATCGCGGTCTCGACGGCGCCCTGGCGCCAGGCGTCGTGCATCTGCGCGCAGAGCCGGGGCGCCACGTTGGCGGTGACGGAGATGCAGCCATGCCCGCCCTGCGCCAGGAAGGCCAGCGCCGTGTGGTCCTCGCCCGACATCTGGCGGAACTTGTCGCCGCAGGCGCGCTTGGTCTTGATCGGCCGCGACAGGTCGTTGGTCGCGTCCTTGACGCCGACGATGTTGGCGATCTTGGCGAGCCGGCCCATGGTCTCCGGCGCCATATCGACGACCGAGCGGCCGGGGATGTTGTAGATGATGATCGGGATGTCCACGGCCTCGGCGACCGTCGCGTAGTGGCGGTAGAGCCCCTCCTGCGTCGGCTTGTTGTAGTAGGGGCAGACCAGCATGGCGACGTCGGCGCCGGCCTGCTTGGCATGCTTGGTCAGGTCCAGCGCCTCGGCCGTCGAGTTCGAGCCGGTGCCGGCGATCACGGGCACGCGGCCGCGCGCCGCCTCGACGCAGAGCTCGACCACCTTGCGGTGCTCGTCATGGCTCAAGGTCGGGGATTCGCCCGTCGTCCCGGCGGGGACCAGCGCGTCGGTGCCCTCGGCGATCTGCCAGTCGATGAACTTCTTGAACGCCGCAGCGTCGATCCCGTCGCCCTTGAAGGGCGTGATCAGGGCGACCATGGAGCCCTGCAGCTGGCCATGGAGCTGGGCTGCGGATAGCGGCATCTGGCGTTCCTCCGTGCGGCCGGCACTCCCGGCGTCGCCTCTGGAGCAGCGCACGGGCCGGCATTGTTGGGCCGCGGCCGGCCCGAGGCCGTGCGCAGCGCGCCGGGCCGAGTCGCAGGTCGGTGTCTCTTACTCCGGCCCGCCGGCCCGGACAACGCCGCTGCACGGGGGCCTGCCGCGCTCCCCGCCAGGTGGCCGCGCGCCCGGCGGCGGCGGCGGACAAGAATTGCCGCGACACGGCGGATGCTTTACCGTTTCTTGACCTTGACGCGTCGAGGTAGGGCCGGGCCAATCCGGATCGGCGGTCGAAGCGATGAGCATGGGGCCAATCGAGAGCGCGGGCGAGGACAGCGACGGGCATCCGCAGCCGCTGCGGCAGGCAGCCGCAGGTCGCACGGGCGCAGGATGGCCCGGCGCGAGACCGACAGGAGCCGGACAGGCGACCTCCGGAAGAGCAAGCGCGCGGGCCGTGCTCGGCGCGGTGCTGGCAGGCGCATGCGCTCTTGCCCCAGCCGGCCCCGCCGCGGCGCAGCTCAATGCCCGCGACGTCCAGGTCTACCAGCAAGCCTACGCCGCGATGGAGCGCAACCGGGGCCCGGAGGCGCTGGCGATCGCGCTGCGCGCCGGGGATCCCGTGCTCGTGCCGGCGATCCAGTGGCACCTGATCCGCAACAAGGTCACAGGCTTCAGCTTCGCCGAGATCGAGGAGTTCCTGCGCGCCAAGCCCGGCTGGCCGGACGAGAAGAGCCTGCGCCGCCGCGCCGAGGAGGCGATGGACGAGACGGTGCCGGACCACGTCGTCCTGCGCTGGTTCCAGGACCGCCGCCCGGTCACCGTCAACGGCGCCAACCACCTGATCCGCGTGCAGCTCGCGCGCGGCGTCACGGGCGCCGCGGCGGAGACCGCGCGCGCCATCTGGATCTCCGGCTCCTACACGCCGGGCATGGAGCAGAAGTTCCTGAAGGACTACGGCCAGCTGCTGCGGCCGGAGGACCATGCGGCGCGGCTTGACCGGCAGCTCTGGGACGAGCAGGTCGCCGACGCCAGGCGCATGCTCCCCCTGGCGCCGCCGCTCGCCCGCCAGGTCGCCGAAGCGCGGCTCAACTACATGGAGCGGAAGCCCAACGCCGAGCGCCTGGCCGCCGCGCTGCCTGCCCAGGCGCATCGCAACGGCGGCCTCGCCTTCGAGCGGCTGCGCTGGCTCCGGCGCGACGGCGACCATGACGCCGCCATCGCGATCCTGCTCAACCCGCCGGCCGATGTCGGCCGGCCCGACCGCTGGTGGCGCGAGCGCAGCTACCTCGTGCGCGAGATGGTCAAGACCGGCCAGACGAGCGTCGCCTACAAGCTCGCCAGCCAGCACGAGAACGACGACGGCACGGCGTTCGGCGAGGCCGAGTTCCTGGCCGGCTGGATCGCCACGCGCTTCCTGCGCGACCACGTCACCGCCTATGCCCATTTCGTCTCGCTCTACCGCGGCGTGCAGACGCCGATCAGCCTGGCGCGCGGCGCCTACTGGGCCGGCCGCGCCGCTGACGCCGCGAACGAGAAGCGCATCGCCAAGGGCTGGTACGAGGCGGCCGCCCAGCACGCCGCGACCTTCTACGGCCAGCTCGCCGGCGAGCGCATCGGCCAGGTCGGCCGGCTCGCCATCGCCGCGCCGCCGCCGGCGACGCCGCAGGACCGCCAGCGCTTCCACGCGCGCGAGCTGGTGCGCGTCGCGCAAGCGCTGGCGCAGATCGGCGAGGCGGATCGCGCCGGGCCGTTCTTCCTCGTGCTGGAGAGCGAGCTGCGCAATCCCGCCGAGCTCGCCATGCTGTCGGATCTCGGCCGCGCCATCGGTCGCACCGACCTGGCGCTGCGCGCGGCGAAGGAGCTGCTGAAGGGCGGCTTCGTGCTGATCGACACGCTCTTCCCCGACGCCGCCCTGCCGCAGTCCTCGGACCCCGAGCATTCGCTGGTCATGGCGCTGATCCGCCAGGAGAGCGCCTTCAACCCGCAGGCGGTCAGCTCGGCAGGCGCGCGCGGCCTGATGCAGCTCATGCCGCAGACGGCCAAGGCGGTCGCGAAGGGGCTGGGGCTGCCCTTCAACAAGGACAAGCTGACGAAGGACGTGCGCTACAACATGACGCTCGGGCGCGCCTTCCTGTCCGACGTGCTCGGCCGCTTCGACGGCTCCTACATCCTGGCGCTCGCGGCCTACAACGCCGGGCCGCATCGCGTGAACCAGTGGATCGCCGACTACGGCGACCCGCGCCAGCCGCAGGTCGACCCGATCGACTGGATCGAGATGATCCCGTTCAACGAGACGCGCAACTACGTGCAGCGCGTGCTCGAGAGCGT
>JAEULF010000132.1 GCA_016793965.1 Alphaproteobacteria bacterium
CCGCATGTTCGGGGCGATCGGCATGGCGCCGACCGTCATCGCCTACAACGAGGTCTACAACGCCATCCAGAACAACGTCATCGAGGCCGGCGAGAACGAGGCGGCGGGCGTCGAGAGCATGAAGTTCTACGAGGTCGGCCCCCATCTCTCGCTGACCCAGCACGCCCTCACGATCCGGCCGCTCTGCTTCTCCGGCAAGACGTTCAAGCGGCTGCCGGCGGACCTGCAGGCGGCGGTGCTCAAGGCCGGCAAGGAGGCGGGCGCCTATGGCCGGCAGGTCGAATCGAGCGAGGACCAGAAGAAGCTCGACATGATGGTGAAGGAGAAGGGCTTGAAGCTCGTGCCCTTCACAGACCGCGCGCAGATGCAGAAGCTCGCGGACCCCGTCGCCATGGCCTATGCCAAGGAAGTCGGCGCCGAGGAGATCCTGGCGAAGATCAACGCCGTCAAGTGACGGCGCGGCAGCAGGCGGCGATCGGCCATGCGGCCGGTCGCCGCCGCTGTTCCCGACCGCAGGAACCCGCATGCGCAAGGTCTTGAACGCTTCCCAGCGCTTCCTCGAGCTGCTGCTGGTCGCCTCCGTCGCGATCCTCATCATCCCGGTCAGCCTGCAGATCTTCTCGCGCCAGACCGCCCTCATCCCGACCTACATCTGGACCGAGGAGATGGCGCGTTTCTGCTTCATCTGGATGATCATGATCGGCGCCATGATCGGCGCCCGCGAGGGGACGCATTTCGACGTCGATGTCTTTCCGAAGCTCTCGGCGCGCGCCGCCGCGGCGCTGTCCCTCGTGACCAACGCGCTGTCGCTCGTCTTCGCCGCCGTGATGCTGCGCTACGGCATCAAGTTCGCGCAGTTCGGCTGGAACCAGACATCCGAGATCGCCGACCTGCCGATGTGGTTGATCTTCATCGCCTGGCCGCTCACCGGCTTCGCCTGGATCGTGTTCCTGGGCGAGCGGAGCTGGGACGCGGTTCGCGTGCTCGCGGGAGCGGAACGCTGACATGAGCCCGACCGAGGCTGCTGCCATCCTGTTCGGCGTCTTCTTCCTCCTCCTGTTCCTGCGCGTCCCCGTCGCCTTCGCGCTGGGGATCGCCTGCCTTCCGCTCCTCTTCATCGAGGAACGGCTGTCGCCGATGGTGCTCTTCAACGAGACCTTCAAGTCCTACAACTCGTTCATCCTCTTGGCGGTGCCGTTCTTCCTGCTGACCGCGAACCTGATGAACGTCGGCGGCATCACGGACCGGCTGGTGCGCTTCTCGCGGGCGCTGGTCGGGCATTTCCCGGGCGGCCTGGCGCAGGTCAACGTCGTGCTCTCGATCTTTTTCGCCGGCATCTCCGGGTCTTCCACTGCCGACGCGGCGAGCCAGGGCAAGATCTTCATCGAGGCGCAGGTCAAGGAGGGCTACGACGTCAGCTTCTCCGTGGCGATCACGGCCGTCTCGGCCATCATCGCGGTCGTCATCCCGCCCTCGATCCTGATGATCGTGTGGGGCGGGCTGCTCTCCGTCTCGATCGGCGGCCTGTTCATCGCCGGCATCCTGCCCGGCCTGCTGCTCGGCCTGGTGATGATGGCGACGGTGCATGCCTATGCCGTGCGCCGCGGCTACCCGACCTATCCGCGCGCGACCTGGCGCGAGCTCCTCGCTTCGACCTTCGTCTCCGTTCCCGCGCTGATGACCCCGGTCATCATCATCGGCGGCAAGATCTTCGGCTGGTTCACGGCGACGGAGTCCGCGGCGATCGCCGTGATCTACTCGTTCCTGCTGTCGACCTTCGTCTTCCGCGAGATGGGCGCGCGCCGGCTCTATCGGGCGCTGCTCGATACCGGCAAGTTCGCCGGCATCGCGCTGTTCTGCGTCGGCACGGCATCGGCCTTCGGCTGGCTGCTCGCCTACTACCAGATCCCGAAGGCGCTGCTCTCCGTCGCCTCGTCCTGGCACATGAACATGTTCGAGACCGGCCTGTTCATCGCGGCGGCGTTCCTCGTGGTCGGGTGCTTCCTCGACGCCATCCCCGCCATCATCATCGTCGGCACCATCCTCCAGCCGCTCGCCAACGCCGTGCACATGAACCCCGTTCACTTCGCGCTGATCGGCATCGTCTCGCTCGCCTTCGGCCTGGTGACGCCGCCCTACGGGCTCTGCCTGATGATCTCCTGCTCGATCGCGGGGGTGCGCCAGGTTGACGTGATCAAGGACGTGGTGGTCATGCTCGTGCCGCTGTTCCTGGTGCTGCTGGCCGTCATCGCGCTGCCAGGCCTGTTCCTCGCGCCGGTCGCCTGGGTCGACCCGGAGTACCTGCGGTAGCGCCATGGCGGGAGAGACGGGACAGCTTGCCGGGAGGAACGCGCTGGTCATCGGCGGCACCAGCGGCATCGGCAAGGCGATCGCCGCCGGGTTCCTCGCGCAGGGCGCCCGCGTCGTCGTCGCCGGCCGGGACGAGGCGAAGCTGGCGCGTGCCCTTGCGGAGCTGAAGGCGAGCGGGCCGGCCTTCGGCTACGCCGCGGACATGCGCGACGACGCGGCGGCGCGCGGTCTCGTCGCCGTCACGCTGGCGCATCACGGTCATCTGGACATCCTGGTGAACTCCCAGGGCACGACAGCCTTGAAGCCGGCCGTCGATTTCACGCGCGAGGACTGGGACGCGATCATCGCCACCAACCTGCGCTCCGTCTTCGTCGCTTGCCAGGAGGTCGGCCGGCACATGCTCGGTCGCGGTCGCGGCGCGATCGTCAACATCGCGTCGCTCGCCGCCCATCGCGGCTGGGCCGGCAGCGCCGTGTACGGCATCTCCAAGCACGGCGTCCTCAGCCTGACCGAGAGCCTGGCGTCGGAATGGGCGCCGCGCGGCGTGCGCGTCAACGCCATCTCGCCCGGCGTGTTCCTGACCGAGCTCAACCGCGACCGCATGTCGCCGGAGCGGAAGGCGGCCTTCCTCGGGCGCACGCCGATGGGCCGCTTCGGCGCGGTCGGCGAGCTGGTGGGCGCGGCCGTGTTCCTGGCCTCCGACGCCGCCAGCTTCGTCACCGGCGAGACGATCCGCGTCGATGGCGGCTACCTGGCGTCGGGGATATGATGGCGCGGGCAGGAGGCAAGGCCATGGCAAGCATCAGGACGCTGTCGTCGGCGCTCGGCTGCGCCGTGAGCGGCATCGCGGTCGGCGAGGAGACGAGCGGCGCGGACCTCCAAGCTGTAGAGGCGGCGCTCGACGAGCATTGCGTCGTCGTGCTGCCGGGCCAGACGCTGACGCCGCAGGGCTTCGTGTCCTTCGCCCGGCGCTTCGGGCGGCCGGAGCCGCACGTCATCGACCAGTACCACCACCCTGCGGCGGCCGACATCCTGATCCTGTCGAACCAGCAGCATGCCGGGCGCAATATCGGGCTGCTCGACGGCGGCTCCTATTTCCACTCCGACTACGCCTACCTGGACGTGCCGTCGCGCTGCACCATGCTCTACGCGATCCAGATCACGCAGGAGGGCGTCGGCACGACCTTCGCCAACCTGCGCGCGGCCTATGACGACCTGCCTGCGGCAACGAAGGCACGGATCGACCCTCTGGTCTGCCGCCACCATTACGGCAACCGCGACGATCTCGACGAGACGTCGCGCACGGTGGCGTCGGTCCTCAGCGACGACCAGAAGAAGAAGATGAGTTGGGTGCGCCACCCGCTCGTGCGCAAGCACCCGCGCACCGGGCGCAAGGCGCTCTATGCGGTCTCCGGCAGCTCCTTCGGCATCGAGGGCATGGACGACAAGGAGGGCGTGGCGCTGCTCGACGACCTCAAGCGCCATGCGACCCAGCCGCAGTACCTGCACCGCTACGACTACCAGGTCGGCGACGTCGTCATCTGGGACAACTGCTCGCTGCTGCACGCAGCGCCGCTGACCGACATGACCAAGCCGCGCACGCTCTGGCGCATCACCGTCAAGGACAAGGGCCCGACGCTCTAGGGCACCTGCCGCACGAATCTCGCAAGGAAGGGACATCCTATGGCCGGAGAGCCGAACGCTGCCGTGACCGCTGCCCAGCTTGCTGCTGTCCGGATTCCCGATCTCAAGGGCAAGGCGGTGCTCGTCACCGGCGCCTCGACCGGCATCGGCGCTGCCGTCGCGCGGGCGCTGGGCGCCCAGGGCGCGCGGGTCGGCGTCCACTACAACAGCAGCGAGGCGCAGGCGAAGTCCGTGGCGGAGGACGTCCGCAAGGCCGGCGGCGAGGCGTTCCTGGTCAAGGGCGACGCGACCAAGGCCAAGGCGATCGCCGATGTCGTCGACAAGACGGCGGCGCAGTTCGGCGGACTCGACGGCCTGATCAACAACGCGGGCAGCCTGGTCAAGCGCGCGCCGATCGGCGACGCGACGGACGCGCTCTACGACGAGGTGATGGACCTCAACGCCCGGTCGGTCTTCGCCGCCTGCCGCGCGGCCGTCCCGCACCTGAAGAAGCGCGGGCGCGGCGCCATCGTCAACACCACCTCGATCGCTGCCCGCAACGGCGGCGCCAACGGCGCCACCCTCTACGCCTCGTCCAAGGGCTTCGTCAGCACCTTCACGCGCGGGCTCGCCAAGGAGCTGATCAAGGACGGCATCCGCGTCAACGCTGTGGCGCCGGGCGTCATCATGACGCCGTTCCACGAGCGCTTCTCGACGCCCGAGCAGCTCAAGATGATGCAGGGCACCATCCCGGCCGGACGGCTGGGCGTCAGCGAGGATTGCGCGGGCGCCTATCTCTGGCTGCTCTCGGACGTGCTCTCCGGCTACGTCACCGGCCAGGTGATCGAGGTCAATGGCGGTCAGCTGATGCCGTAGAAGCGGCGAGCGTGCGGCAGGCCTGGTGCGGCACGGCAGGATCGCGGTAGCCTGCAACCCATGCACGATTCGTCCGTGACGCTACTCGCGCGGCGCCGCTTCCTGCCGTTGTTCGCCAGCCAGTTCCTCGGCGCGGTCAACGACAACCTGTTCAAGAACGCCATCGTCGTCCTTGTGGTCTACCGCATCGGCGCAGGCGGAGGCTTGGCGCCTGAGGTCCTCGTCACGCTCGCGGCCGGCGCGTTCATCCTGCCCTTCGTCCTGCTCTCGGCGATGGCCGGGCAGCTCTCGGACAGGTTCGACAAGAGTCTGATGATCCGCATGGTCAAGCTGTGCGAGATCCCCGTGACGCTGCTCGGCGCCGCGGCGCTGCTCGTCGGCAATGTTTGGTTCCTGCTGGCAGCGCTGTTCCTGCTCGGCGTGCAGGCGACGTTCTTCGGGCCGCTCAAATACGCCGTCCTGCCGGAGTACCTGGCGGAAGGCGAGCTGGTCGATGGCAACGCGCTGATCGAAGGCGGCACCTTCCTCGCCATCCTGGTCGGCACCATCGCCGGCGGGCTGCTGATCCTTGCCGACAACGGGCCTCTGGCGGTCGCGGCGCTCATGACGGCGCTGGCCGTCGCGGGTTACCTGGCCAGCCTCTTCCTGCCGCCGGCGCATGGCGGCAATCCGAGCGTCCGGGTCAGCGCGAACCCGTTCGCCGAGACCTGGGCCATCCTGCGCGACCTGGGGCGGGAGAGGGATGTCTTCCTCTCCGTGCTCGGCATCTCCTGGTTCTGGTTCGTCGGCGCCACCTTCCTCGCCCAGTTCCCGGCTTTCGCCAAGGACGTGCTGCACGCCGACGAACATGCCGTGACGCTGATGCTCACCATGTTCTCGCTCGGCATCGGCCTGGGCTCGCTCCTCTGCGCGCGCATGCTGGACGGCGAGATCTCCGCGCGCCACGTCCCCTTCGCGGCGCTCGGCATGTCGCTCTTCGCCTTCGACCTCGCGGCGGCAGCCCACGGCCTCCAGGGCGCCGGCGCCTTGGCGACGATCGACCAATTCCTTCTCCGCCCGGTGAGCTGGCGCGTGCTGGCCGACCTCCTGGGGCTCGCCGTCTGCGGCGGAATCTACATAGTGCCGCTCTACGTCATCCTGCAGGCGCGCACGCCGGAGGACCGGCGCGCGCGCACGATCGGCGCCAACAACATCGTGAACGCGCTGTTCATGGTGGCATCTGCCGCTGTCGGGGCCGGCTTGCTGGCCGCCGGGCTCGGCGTGACTCAGGTATTCCTCGCGGCGGCGATCGCCAATCTCGCCGTCGCCGCGTACATCTGCGGCTTGCTGCCCGACGCGGTGGTCAAGGGCATCCTCGCCGCCGCCCTGCGCGTGGCCTTCCGAGTCCGCTTGGTCGGAGGGGAGCACCTCAAGTCAGCCGGCCCGGGCTCCGTGATCGTCGTCAACCACGTCTCCTTCCTCGACGCCGTGCTCCTGGTGGCTTTCCTGCCCGGCCGGCCGACCTTCGCGGTCAACACGTTCGTCGCCCGGCTGTGGTGGGTGCGCCCTTTCCTGCGGCTGGTCGACGCCTTTCCGCTCGACCCGACCAACCCGCTCTCGACCAAGTCGCTGATCCGAGCCGTCGAGGCTGGGCGGAGCTGCGTCATCTTTCCGGAGGGCCGCATCACCGTCACCGGCTCGTTGATGAAGGTCTACGAGGGTCCCGGGGCGATCGCCGACCATGCCGACGCGCCGATCGTGCCGATCCGGATCGACGGCGCGCAGTACACGCGCTTCTCGCGCCTGAAAGGGCGCGTGCGGTTGCGCTGGTTCCCGCCGATCGCGCTGACGATCCTGCCGCCGCGCCGCTTCCAGGTGGCGCCCGGGCTCAAGGGCCGCGCCCGCCGCCAGGCGATCGGCCAGGCGTTGTACGACGTCATGTCCGCCATGATGTTCGAGACGGCCGACCGCGAGCGGACTCTGTTCGAGGCGCTGCTCGACGCGCGCGCGGTCCACGGCGCGCGGGCGCACGCTCTCGAGGACATCAACCGCAAGCCGCTCGGCTACGGACGCCTGGTCCTCGGCAGCCTGGCGCTCGGCCGCGCGCTGGCGCGCGGATCGGCGCCTGGCGACGCCGTCGGCGTGCTGCTGCCCAATGCCGTCGGCGCCGCGGTCGCGTTCTTCGGCTTGCAGTACGGCGGCCGCGTGCCGGCGATGCTGAACTTCTCGGCCGGCGCGGGCAGCGTCCTGGCCGCTTGCCGCGCGGCCGGACTCAAGACCGTGCTGACATCGCGGCGCTTCGTCGCGCAAGCGCAGCTCGAGCCGCTCGTCGCAGCCTTGAGCGGCGCGGTCCAGGTCACCTACTTGGAAGACGTCGCCCGGCGGATCGGCACCGGCGCGCGGCTCCTGGCCCTGCTCAAGCGGCCCGTCGCGGGCCTGCTGCACCGCCGGCACGGGCGTCGCCCTGGCGATCCCGCGGTGATCCTGTTCACGTCGGGCTCGGAGGGCACGCCCAAGGGCGTGGCGCTGAGCCATGCCAATATCCTGGCCAATTGCAACCAGCTTGCCGCGCGGATCGACTTCTCGCCGGCGGACATCGTCTTCAACGCGCTGCCGGTGTTCCACTCCTTCGGTTTGACCGGCGGCCTGCTGCTGCCCGTGCTGTCGGGCGTGAAGTGCTTCCTCTATCCCTCGCCGCTGCACTACCGCATCGTGCCGGAGCTGGCCTACGACACCAACGCCAGCATCCTCTTCGGCACGGACACGTTCCTCGCCGGATACGCGCGCGCGGCGCATGCCTACGACTTCTACAGCCTGCGCTACGTCTTCGCCGGGGCGGAGAAGGTGAAGGACGAGACGCGCCGGACCTGGGCCGACAAGTTCGGCTTGCGCATCCTCGAGGGCTACGGCGCAACGGAGACGGCGCCGGCGCTCGCGACGAACACGCCGATGCACTTCCGCGCGGGCACGGTCGGACGCCTGCTGCCGGGCATCGCGCACCGCCTGGAGCCCGTGCCCGGCATCGCCGAGGGCGGCAGGCTCCTGGTGAGCGGCCCCAACGTCATGCTGGGCTACTTGAAGGCGGACCGGCCGGGCGTGATCGAGCCGCCCGAAGGCGGCTGGTACGACACCGGCGACATCGTGACGATCGATGCCGACGGCTACCTGCGCATCGTCGGGCGGCTGAAGCGATTCGCCAAGATCGCCGGCGAGATGGTGCCGCTCGGTCGCGTCGAGGCCGAGGTCGCATCGCTCTGGCCCGGCTCCGACCATGCCGTCGTGGCGCTGCCCGACGCGCGCAAGGGCGAGCAGCTCGTGCTCCTGACGACCAGGCCGGATGCCGGGCGCGAGGCGCTCGCCGCGCATTTCCGCTCGGCCGGAATGGCCGAGCTGACGGTGCCGCGCACGTTGCTGGTGGTCGATGCATTGCCGCTGCTGGGCACGGGCAAGACCGACTACGTGACGGCAGCGGCGCTGGCGCGCGAGCGGGTGGCGGATGCCGGCTGACCGCGATCGCTCAGGCAGGGGCGGTCGCCCGGACCGACAGGATCGAACCGAGGAAGGCCTCCAGCTCCGGCGTCTGCGGCCGGTCGAACAGGCGCTCCGGCGGTCCCTTCTCCCAGACCCGGCCCTGATGCATGAACACCAAGGTGTCAGCGGCGCGGCGCGCGAAGCCGAGCTCGTGCGTGACGAGCAGCATGGTCATGCCCTTGGCGGCGAGGCGCTCGAGCACGCGCACGACCTCGCCGATCAGCTCGGGGTCGAGCGCCGAGGTGATCTCGTCGAGCAGCATGAGCCGCGGGCGCATGGCGAGCGCGCGGGCGATGGCGACGCGCTGCTGCTGCCCGCCGGAGAGCTGGGCGGGATAGGCGTCGAGCTTGTCGGCAAGGTCGACCTCGGCGAGGACCTCGCGCGCCGTCGCCACGGCTTCGGCCGCCGGCACGCCCTTGCCGATCGTCGGCCCGAGCGTGACGTTGCGCTCGACCGTGAGGTGAGGGAACAGGTTGAAGGCCTGGAAGACGATGCCGACCTCGCGGTGCAGCGCGCGCAGAGCCTTGCGGTCGCGCGTCACTGCCCGGCCGGCCATCTCGATCGTGCCGCCCTCGATCGCCTCCAGCCCGTTGACGCAGCGCAGCAGCGTCGACTTGCCGGAGCCCGACCGCCCGATCACGGCGACGACCTCGCCCTCGGCGACGTCGAGGCTGACGCCGTCCAGCACGCGATGCGCGCCGAAGCGCTTAGAGACGTCCTTGACCGACAGGAGCGGCATCGAGACGCTTCTCCAGGCGCTGGCTGAGCAGCGAGAGCGGCCAGCACAGGCTGAAATAGAGGAGGGCGACGACCGGGTAGACGGTCATCGGCTGGAAGGTGACGTTGACCATGAGCTGGCCGGCCCGCGTCAGCTCGACGAAGCCGATGATGGCTGCGATCGA
>JAEULF010000162.1 GCA_016793965.1 Alphaproteobacteria bacterium
GCGAGCTACTCGCCCTACATCTACCTCGTCCAGGCGCGCCAGCTCGTGCGCGACTACGACCCCGACGTCATGGTGATGAACGTCGACATGAACGACGTGGTGAACGACTACGTCTACGAGCGCTTCGCCGTGCGCGACGCCGACGGCAAGCTGCAGGCGATCGCGCCGATCAACGAGACGAGCCAGGTCGACTACGTGATGACGCCGACCGGCACGATCGCCGTGCCCAAGCAGGGCGCCGCGCTGCGCTGGCTCGCGGAGAACACGGCGACCGGCTACTACGTCGACAAGGTGATCACGCGCTGGCGCTTCAGCGGCAACCTCAAGGCCCTCAACTACGTGGCGCCGGACGAGACCGCCAACTGGCTGGCCAACGAGTGGAACCCGGCGATCGAGGCGACGGTGGCGCGCACGCTCGCCGCCATCGGCGACTGGGCGGCGGAGGCGCGCGCCGCAGGCGTCGCCGTGGCGCTCTCGGCCAACCCTCACTTGCCGCAGTTCGAGGGCGAGTGGTCGGCGCGCCCGCTCGACGCGCTGAAGAGCTACGCCGCGTCGAAGGGCATCCCCTATATCGACCTCTATGCCGCGATGTCCGCGCGCTTCCCGGGCAAGGAGGCGCGCGCGCTGTTCTGGCCGCCCGACCCGACGCACTACAACGCCAAGGGCTACGAGGTCTTCGCCGACGTCCACCTGGCGTTCTTCGCCAGCCCGCGCGGCCGCGCGCTGCTGCGGCCGCGCGAGAGGTAGGGACCTTCGCTCAGCGCGGCCTGGCGAAGGCGCGGGCGAGGAAGCGGCCGAGCTCGGCGTTCGAGCGCTCGCGCACGCTGTCGTCGCCGCCGATCATGTACGCCTCGTCGCCGACGCAGAGCCCCAGAATGACCTTCCGGAAGAACGGATTGAACATCGGGATGTAGGTGTCGAGGTCGCGCACCGTGCCGTCGCGCTCGACGCGGAAGCGGCATTTCGCGAGGTTGCGACCGACGCGCCGGCGCCCCCATGAGCCGTCCCACTGGTGCGCGGCGCCTTCATAGGCGACGATTGTCACGTCGCTGCCGCCCCAGCGGTAGTCCGACGCGATCTCGTCGCAGCGCGCGCGGTCGACCAGCAGGTCCTCGGTCCCGTAAAGCATCAGAAGCGGCGCGCCGGTCGTCGTCGAATCCGCGAAGCGCGCTATGCACGGTCCGTAGAACGCGACATGGGCCGCGAAGCGCGGGCCTCGGGGCACGAACTTGCGCGCCATCCCGGCGTTGAGGGCGTACATCGTCGCCATGGCGCCGTAGGAGAAGCCCACGAGCGCCACGCGCTCGGGGTCGATCTCCGGCCGCGCCGCGAGGAATCGCAGCGCGGCGTAGGCGTCGGCGATCAGCATCGTCTCCGTGATGTTGAGCAGCCGGTCGATGAAGGCGGTGCCGCGCTCGCGCCGCGCGGCGAAGGCATCGACCGCCAGCGCCGCCACGCCCATCGCGGCGAGCTGCGGGCCGTAAGTCATCTCGCGCGCCCAGAGCACGCCGCCCGACCCGTGCAGCATGACGACCGCGGGGATGGAGCGCGGCGCATGAGCCCCGGGCGGCAGGAAGAGCGTGCCCTCGGCTTCGGTCGGGTCGACGACGGCGCCGTCCTCGTCGATGTCGTCCGGGGTGAAGGGGCTGCTGCTGGGGAAGCGGACGGTATCGCCGCGCTGCTGCTGCACGGCGTCGCGCGCCGGCCAAGGCTGCTCGAGCCGCGGGAGGGCGCTGACGGGCGCTGCGAGCGCGACGGCGGCGAGAGCCAGGGCGAGGGCGAGGCGCGCTGGGGAGCGAGCTGTCATGCCGGTTCCTCCGCGGCGAGGGACGCCAGCGCGGCGCGCAGCGCCTCGATCCCCGTGGCATCGACCGAGGAGGTGACCAGCACCTCGGGATGGCAGGCCGTGTGCTTGGCCGCCTCCGCCTTGACTGCCTGGAGCGTGGTCGCGAGCTGCCGCGCCGTCAGCTTGTCCGCCTTGGTCATGACGATCTGGTACACGACGGCCGACTTGTCCAGCACGTCCATCGCCGCTCGGTCGGCCTTCAGGATGCCGTGCCGGGAATCGATGAGCAGGCAGGCGCGGCGTAGCGTCGGGCGGCCCTTGAGGTAGGCGAAGACCGTCTCCGTCCAGTCAGCGACCTTGTGCTTGGGCGCTGCCGCATAGCCATAGCCCGGCAGGTCGACGAGCATCATGGCGCCGCCGAGAGCGAAGAAGTTCAGCGCCTGGGTGCGGCCCGGCGTGTTCGAGGTGCGGGCGAGTCCCTTGCGGCCGACCAGCGCGTTGAGGAGGCTCGACTTGCCGACATTGGATCGGCCGGCGAAGGCGACCTCGGGCAGGCCGATGGGCGGCAGGGTCTTGATCGTCGGGGCGGAGACCAGGAACGCGCAGTCCCGCGCGAAGAGCAGGCGGCCGCGCTCCAGGAGCGCCGCCCGCTCTGGGTCGTCGCCGATGCCGTCCTCCGGCGTGCCGGCCTCGTGTCGTCCCACGCCCATGCGCGCCTCCGGAACTCCTGCGGCCGAGTCCTCGGCGCCAGGGATCGCCGCGCGGGCTCCTCGCCATGTGGAGCTCGGCTCTCCGTCCTAGTCCTCAGGCGCGCGCTGCAGCCGTATCGCGCATCGGCGGTCGTCGGGACGATCGTGCCGCGCCGACCGGGCTAACCCTTCTTGGCCCGATGCTCCTTCTTGGAGCCGCCGGCCGACTTGGTCGGCGCCGCCGCGACGGGAGCAAGCTCCTTCTTCTCTTCGCCGCCGCCGACCGCCACGCCCATCCGGCGCATGATCACGTACTGCTGCGCCATCGATAGGACGTTGTTGACGCACCAGTAGATCACGAGGCCCGAGGGGAACTGCGCCAGCATGAAGGTGAAGATGATCGGCAGGAAGGCGAACACCTTGGCCTGGATCGGGTCGGCCGGCGCCGGGTTCAGCTTCTGCTGCAGCCACATCGTGACGCCCATGATGAGCGGCCACACGCCGAGCGAGATGACGCCGTAGATCGAGGCGGGGATGTAGGCGGCGGGCGTCCACGGGATCAACCCGAACAGGTTGAGCCATGTCGTCGGGTCCGGCGCGGAAAGGTCCTGGATCCAGCCGAAGAACGGCGCGTGCCGCATCTCGATGGTGACGAACAGCACCTTGTAGAGCGCGAAGAACACCGGGATCTGGACGATGATCGGCAGGCAGCCCGATGCCGGGTTGACCTTGTGCTTCCTGTAGAGCCCCATCATCTCCTGGTTGAGCCGCTGCTTGTCGTTGCCGAAGCGGTCGCGCAGCGCCAGCAGCTCCGGTTGCAGCTTCTTCATCTGCGACATCGCCTTGTAGGATTTGTTGGCGAGCGGGAAGAAGGCGATCTTCAGCAGCAGCGTCACGATGATGATGGCGATGCCGTAGTTCCCGACGTAGCCGTGCAGCTTGTGCAGGAACCAGGCGAGCGGCCGCGTGATGAAGTGGAACCAGCCGAAATCGACGGCGAAGTCGAAGCGCGGGATCTCCAGCTCGTCGCGATAGCGGTTCAGCAGGTCGACCCGCTTGGCGCCGGCGAAGACCCGCGTCTCGACCTGCGCGGACTGCCCGGGCGCGACGACATGGGCGTCGCCGCGGAAGTCCGACTGGTACCGGTCAACGGCGTTGCGGACCTCGCGCCGGAAGCTCGCCTCGATCTTCTCCGACTGCGGCGGGATGAGGGCGACCAGCCAGTACTTGTCCGTGATGCCGAGCCAGCCGCCGGTCGACTGCTGAACGATGCGCGGCTTGTCCTTGAGGTCGTCGTAGGAATGCTCCGTGAGGACGCGGTCGAAGACGCCGATCATGCCCTCGTGCAGGATGTAGAAGCCGAGCAGCGTCGGTTTCCCGGTGCGCGAGACCAGGCCGTACGGGTAGAGCGTTACAGGCTCGGCTGTCTTGTTCTCGACCGAGTCGGAGACCGTGAACATGTACTCGCGGTCGAGTTTCAGCGTGCGGCGGAAGAGCAGGCCGGCGCCGTTGTCCCACTCCAGCATGACCGACTGGTCCGGGGTCAGCTCGCGGTTGGCGCCGACGACGCGCCAGGGCGTGTCCGCGGTCGGCATCGCGACCTTCCCTTCGGCCACCCAGCCGACCTCGACGTGGTAGGGATGCGCCGAGCCGGCCGGCGACAGCAAGTCGACGAGCGGGCTCTTTGGGCCGATCGTCTCGCGGTACTGCCGCAGCGTTAGGTCGTCGAGACGCGCGCCCGCCAGGCGCAGCGACCCCGACACGCTGTCCGACTTGACGGCGATGCGCGGCGACTGCGCTACGGCAGCGGAGCGCGCCTGCGCCGGGTCTGCCCCCGGCGGGGCGATCCCCGCGCTGGTGCCCGGTACGGTCGCTGCCGGAACTGCGGCGGGCGCTGCGCCGCTGCCTGGCGCTGAGGGCGCAGCCGGCACGGCAGCGTCTCCCGTCGCTGCAGGCGGGCTGCTCTTCTGGGCGGCTTGCTGCTGCGCCTGGCGCTGGGCTTGCTCCTTCTCCAGGCGCGGCTTCTCGATCAGAAACTGCCAGCCCAAGAGGATCGCCAGCGACACGATGATGGCGACGAACAGGTTCTTCTGATCAGGCATCGCTCCCGCCCCGTTGCCGGGCCGCGCGCGTCGCCGCGGCGCCGGGTGAACTGGATCCCGCGGACTTGCGCTCCGCGTCGCGCGGGCCGGGGTCCCGTCCGGCCTCGCGCTTGTCCTTGCTGCTGCCGCGGCAGAGAGCGCCGAGCGCGCGCCGCAGGTCGTCGAGGAGGAGCGGCCAGCCGCGCGCCGCGGTGTCCGCCCGGGCGATCAGCACGATGTCGTGCCCGGCCGCCCAGCCCTGCGCGATCCCTTCCGCCAGCACGACCCGCGCCGCCTCGCGCAGCCGGCGCCGTGAGCGGTTGCGCCGCACCGCGTTGCCGACCTTGCGGCTGGCCGTGAGGCCGAGGCGGCATCGCGGCTCCGTCGTGCTCGCTCCGGCCCCGCCTGTCCAGGCTCGCACCTGCACGACGGCGCCGGGCGTCACGAACTTGCGGCCCGATGCCGCCACATCAAGGAACTCGCGTCGGATCTTGAGGCCAGCGACCGCGCCAGCGACGGTCATGGCAGGGAAGGGCTCCCCCGACAGGCCTTACGCCGTCAGCTTCTTGCGCCCCGCCCGGCGCCGGTTGGCCACGACCTTGCGGCCGCCGACCGTCGCCATGCGGGCGCGGAAGCCGTGCCGACGCTTGCGGACGAGCTTGCTCGGTTGATAGGTGCGCTTCACGTCGGTCCTCCGTCCGTTCGGCTGCCGGGGAGATGCGGCCCGCCGGGCGGGATA
>JAEULF010000197.1 GCA_016793965.1 Alphaproteobacteria bacterium
GTGCCTTCCTCCAGGTCCTTGGGCGCGCCGGTGCGGTCGATGGTGGCGATGGAGATGTTGGCGCCCTCGCGGCCGAGGAAGGGCTTCGCCACGACGCGCGCCTCGCGCTTGAACGCGCTGCCGTCGAGATGCGCCTCGCAGAGGTTGGGGTGGCGCGGGAACATCTCCCAGAGCACGGCGAGGATCGCCTTGTTCGAGAGCAGCATCTTCCAGGCCGGCTCGATCACCGCGATGCGGCCGCGCGCCACCTCGGCGATCAGCCGCGCGCCGAACTCCTCCTGGACCATGAACTCCCAGGGATAGAGCTTGAACAGCGCCTGGATCGGCTCGTTCTCCAGGTCGACGAACTGGCCGCCGGCGGCGCCCCTGTCCATCCAGCCGATGTCCTGGATCGCCAGCGCCTTGACGGCAAGGCCGGCCTCGACGGCGGCGGCGGCGATGTACTCGACCGTGCCCTCGTCCTCGGGATGCGGCGCGTGGCAGGTCAGGTGCAGCGCCTCCGGCGCGCCGTCCGATGCCGCGAAGGCGGCCCAGCGCGCCGACAGCTTCTCGTGGATCGAGTTGAACTGGTCGTCGTCGCGCCCGGTCGCCTCGTTCCACTCCTCCAGCCACTGCCACTGCACGACCGCGGCCTCGAACAGGCCGGTCGGCGTGTCGGCGTTGTACTCCAGGAGCTTGGGCGGAGCGCTGCCGCCCGTCCAGGCGAGGTCGAGCCGGCCGTAGAGCTCGAATCCGCTCGCCGCGCCGCGCCGCTCCCAGGAGCGCTCGATCGCCGGCACCGCCTGGGGCGGGATGCCGAGGGCGGCATAGCGCTTCTCGCGCACGATCGCCTCGGCCGCCTGCATGCACAGGCCGTAGAGCTCCTCGGTCGCCGTCTCCAGATGGTCGATCTCGGCCGCGGTCAGCGACCAGTGCCCGGCCTCGTCCCAGTAGACCCCACCTTGCCCGGGAATCGTGTGGAAGCGGAACCCGACCGCCTCGACCTTGGCCTGCCAGTCCGGGCGCGGCTCGTGGACGACGCGCTGCACGGCAGGGTCAGGAGCCGGAGCTGAAGCTCGAGCTCGACGCCGTGCCGCCGAAGCCGCCGCGCGTCACCGTCGATGGCGCGCGCCCGACGCGATCGGCGGTCGAGGCCGCGGTGCCGGCCGAGGCGACCTGGCCGCCGGGCAGCGAGGCGTAGGCGCCGGGGCTGCCGCTCGGGCGGTAGTAGCCGTTGCGGTCGACCACCAGCGGCTTGCCTGACATCGCCTGGCCGCCCCCCGGCGCGCCCATGGCGGAGCCGCCCGACAGCATGCGCGCGGCCATGAAGCCCATCATCGCCGGCATGAACCAGCTTTGGGTCGTGCCGTCGGCCCGGCGCTGCTCGACGACCTGGCAGGAGGCGGCATTGCCGGTGGCGGCCTCGCACTCGGCGGCGCTGGCATAGCGCGGCGCCGACTTGGCGTGCTCGGCTGAGGCGGCGCCGAAGGCGGCGCGGCACTCGTCCGGCGTCAGCTTGAGCTCGCATTCCTTGACCGAGGTGAAGGCGTCCTTCGGCACATCGTCGCCGCAGGCGGCGAGGGCCCCGGCGGCGACTCCGAGGAGGAGGTAGGAGACCTGGCGCGAGCGCTTCATGGCATCTCTCCCTGTATGGCCGGCGCTGCCGGCGCCGTGCTCTGGCCTATCGCAGGCGCTCGGACAAAGAACGTCCTGCGTTCGATCTGGTCCGCCTGCGCCTGCCGATCAATAGGTTAGGGCACCGGCGTTGATCAGGCCCATGGCGATCGACAGGCCGCCCAACGTGACGCCATAGGCCATGGTGTTGCCTTCGATGCCCTGGCGGAAGCCCGGCAGCAGGCGCGAGACGACGACGAACATCAGCAGCTGCGCGATGAGCGCGATGACGCCCCAGACGACCATGTCCACCAGGTTGCCGGCATGCGCCGACACGGACAGCAGCGCCAGGGCGAAGCCGATCACGACTCCGACCAGGCTGATCGCCGCGGTGGCGTTGCCCTGGCGGATCAGCGTGAACTCGCGATAGGGCGTCACCGTCGTGTAGATCGCGGTGAAGATCGCGATGAGGCAGATCTGCGCGACGAAATACGAGAGGTAGTTCGGCAGCGTCGCCAGGTAGAAATCCAGCTCGTTCATGCGCTTCATGGGAGGCCTTTCCTGCGGGCGCTTGACCGTATCCGGCACGGTGCTCCGGCGCAACGGAGGCCGTCTCGGCGGATGCGGACGATACCGTCGCAGAGCGCTTGACGAGGCCGGGGGCCGCCACTATGGTCCGCGTCTCTTGCCGAGGGTAGGTAGTAGCGCCGGTGCCGCGTCGCGGTCGCCAGCGCGCTAGACGCTGCTCTCTCGCAAGGTCGAAAATTCGGTCCCGGACAGACGTTTAGCCAGTTGGCCGGGGCTGGGGACATCGAGAAACCAGCGGGGCGCGCAGGCAAGCCCCCGATGGTTTTTTGCATCGTGCGCGGTCCTGAAGTCGGCGTGACCGGCGGGACTGCATCGGGAAACGGGGTGACGGCGCATGCCGACGATCAACCAGCTGATCCGGAAGCCGCGGCGGCCGCTGAGCGCGCGCAACAAGGTGCCAGCCTTGCAGGCGTCGCCGCAGAAGCGCGGAGTTTGCACGCGCGTCTACACGACGACGCCGAAGAAGCCGAACTCGGCGCTGCGCAAGGTCGCCAAGGTGCGCCTGACGAACGGCTACGAGGTCGTCAGCTACATCCCCGGCGAGGGCCATAACCTGCAGGAGCACTCGGTCGTCATGATCCGCGGCGGCCGCGTGAAGGACCTGCCGGGCGTGCGCTACCACATCATCCGCGGCACCCTTGACACCCAGGGCGTCAAGGACCGCAAGCAGCGCCGTTCGAAGTACGGCGCCAAGCGTCCGAAGTAAGGAGATCCCGCGATGTCCAGACGCCATCGTGCGGTCAAGCGCGCCGTCCTGCCCGACGCCAAGTTCGGCGACGAGGTGGTCACGCGCTTCATGAACGCGCTGATGTACGACGGCAAGAAGGCCGTCGCCGAGCAGATCGTGTACGGCGCCCTCGACGTCATCAAGCAGAAGATGAAGGGCCAGGATCCGCTCAAGGTGTTCCACGACGCCTTGAACAACGTCCGTCCGGCGCTCGAGGTCCGCTCGCGCCGCGTCGGCGGCGCCACCTACCAGGTGCCGGTCGAGGTCAGGACGGAGCGCAGCCAGGCGCTGGCGATCCGCTGGCTGATCGGCTCGGCGCGCTCGCGCTCGGAGCTCTCGATGCAGGACCGGCTCTCCAACGAGCTGCTGGACGCGTCGCAGAACCGCGGCGCGGCGATCAAGAAGCGAGAGGACACGCACCGGATGGCGGAGGCGAACCGCGCCTTCTCCCATTACCGGTGGTGACCTGAAGCGGGCACCCCAGGGAGAACAGGCGAAGCGACGCGCGATGGCGCGCTGGACAGCACGAGACCAGCCTTCGACGGCCTGGCTCGCGCGAACCGCGGCCCCGAACGCCCCTTCAGCGAAGGCAGACCCCGATGGCCAGGACATACCCTCTCGAGCGCTACCGCAATATCGGCATCATGGCTCACATCGATGCCGGCCAGACGACCACGACCGAGCGCATCCTGTACTACACCGGGCGGTCGCATAAGCTCGGCGAGGTCCATGACGGCACGGCCACCATGGACTGGATGGAGCAGGAGCAGGAGCGCGGCATCACCATCACGTCGGCCGCGACGACATGCTTCTGGCGCGACCATCGCGTCAACATCATCGACACGCCGGGCCACGTCGATTTCACCATCGAGGTCGAGCGCTCGCTGCGCGTGCTGGACGGCGCCTGCGCGGTGTTCGACAGCGTCGCCGGCGTCGAGCCGCAGACCGAGACGGTGTGGCGCCAGGCCGACAAGTACCGCGTGCCGCGCATCTGCTTCATCAACAAGATGGACCGCATCGGCGCCGACTTCTATCGCACGGTCGAGATGATCATCGACCGGCTCGGCGCGGTGCCGGCCGTGACGCAGCTCCCGATCGGCGTCGAGGCCGACTACAAGGGCTGCGTCGACCTGATCCGCATGAAGGGCATCGTCTGGAACGACGAGACGCTCGGCGCGGAGTACGACGTCATCGACATCCCGGCCGACATGAAGGCGAAGGCGCAGGAGTGGCGCGCGAAGCTGGTCGAGCTGGTCGTCGAGCAGGACGACGCGGCGCTCGAGGCCTATCTCGGCGGCGAGGAGCCCTCGGCGGAGACCATCATCAAGTGCCTGCGCAAGGGCACGACGAGCTTCAAGTTCGTGCCGGTGATCTGCGGCGCCGCCTTCAAGAACAAGGGCGTGCAGCTCCTGCTCGACGCGGTCGTCGATTACCTGCCGAGCCCGCTCGACATCCCGCCGGTCGTGGGCACGAAGCCGGGCAAGGACGAGGCCGACGAGCCGCGCCCGTCGAAGGACGAAGCGCCCTTCGCCGGCCTGGCGTTCAAGATCATGACCGACCCGTTCGTCGGCTCGCTCACCTTCGTCCGCATCTACTCCGGCATCCTGGAGAGCGGCACGAGCACGCTGAACTCGGTCAAGGACAACAAGGAGCGCGTCGGCCGCATGCTCCTGATGCACGCGAACAACCGCGAGGACATCAAGGAGGCGCGCGCCGGCGACATCATCGCCATCGCCGGGCTGAAGGGCACGACGACGGGCGACACGCTGTGCGACCCGGCCCACCCGGTGGTCCTCGAGCGCATGGAGTTCCCCGACCCGGTCATCGAGGTCGCGGTCGAGCCGAAGTCGAAGGGCGACCAGGAGAAGATGGGCGTGGCCCTCAACCGCCTGGCCCAGGAGGACCCGTCCTTCCGCGTCACGGTGGACCACGAGAGCGGCCAGACGATCATCAAGGGGATGGGCGAGCTCCACCTCGAGATCATCGTCGACCGGATGCGCCGCGAGTTCAAGGTCGAGGCCAATGTCGGCGCGCCGCAGGTGGCGTACCGCGAGACCATCACGAAGCCCGGCGAGGTCGACTACACGCACAAGAAGCAGACCGGCGGCTCGGGCCAGTACGCGCGCGTCAAGATCCGCTTCGAGCCGCAGCCCGCGGGCACCGGCTTCCTGTTCGAGAGCGGCATCATCGGCGGCTCGGTCCCGCGCGAGTTCATCCCGGGCGTCGAGAAGGGTCTGAAGAGCGCGGTCGATACCGGCGTCGTCGCCGGATACCCGGTGATCGACTTCAAGGCGACGCTGATCGACGGTGCGTACCATGACGTGGACTCCAGCGTTCTCGCCTTCGAGATCGCGTCCCGCGCCGCGTTCCGCGAGGGCCTGCCGAAGTGCTCGCCGAAGCTGCTCGAGCCGATCATGCGCGTCGAGGTGGTGACGCCCGAGGACTACATGGGCGACGTGATCGGCGACCTGAACTCCAGGCGCGGCCAGATCAACAACATGGACAGCCGCGGCAATGCCCGCGTGGTCACCGCGATGGTGCCGCTGGCGAACATGTTCGGGTACGTCAACACCCTGCGCTCGATGTCGCAGGGACGCGCCCAGTACACCATGCATTTCGACCACTATGAGCAGGTGCCCCAGGCCGTCGCGGACGAAGTCCGCGCGAAGATGGCCTGAGGATCGAGACCCGCCTGAGCACCGACGACTGACGAGGAGAGCGCCCCATGGCCAAAGAGAAGTTCGAGCGGACGAAGCCGCACTGCAACGTTGGCACGATCGGTCACGTTGACCATGGGAAGACGTCTCTGACGGCAGCGATCACGAAGATCCTGGCGAAGACGGGGGGCGCGACGTTCACGGCGTA
>JAEULF010000241.1 GCA_016793965.1 Alphaproteobacteria bacterium
GGAGCGCAGTCTTCATTTCGTCAACGTTAGCCGAAGATTTCCGTAGGCGTCGACGGCGATCGCGAAGCCGCCGGGCACGCATGTCGTGCAGTCGTCCTGGGCGACCACCGCCGGGCCGGAGAAGCGCTGGCCGGGCTTGAGGTCGACGCGCCTGTAGAACGGCACCGACTGCTTGGCGCCGTCGAGCGTCACCTCGATCGTCGCGGCGGGCTTGGCCGGCTCGCGCGTGTCCGGGAGCTTCTTGAAGGAGGGCTTCGGGCTCTCGCCGATCACCACCAGCCGCAGATTGATCATCTGCACCGCGGCCTCGGCGTCGGCGTACTGATAGAGCTGCTTGTGCCGCTCGTGGAACGCGGCGGCGACCGCCTTGGCGTCGCCCGCCTCGATCCAGCGCTCCTCCAAGGGCGTCTCGATCTCGAAGGACTGGCCGCGGTAGCGCATGTCGGCAGCGTAGGCGAGGCGGTGCTTGCCCTGGTAGCCCTGCTCCTCCTTCAGCCATCGCAGCGCCTGGGCGCGCAGCCCGGCGAAGCTCTCGCGCACCGCCGCCATCGCCGCCGGGGCGGCGTCGACGAACGCCGTCTTGATGAAGTCGTTCTTGAAGTCGGCGATCAGCCCGCCCATCGCCGAGAGCACGCCAGGCGTCGGCGGCACCACGACCTCCTTGACGCCGAGGTCGCGCGCCAGGAAGCAGCCGAGCATCGGGCCGGCGCCGCCGAAGGGCAGCAGCGCGAAGTCGCGGATGTCGACGCCATAGCGCGAGACCAGCTTCGACACCTCCATGAACATGCCGCTGACCGCGACCTTGATGATCGCCTCGGCAGCCGCGACCGTGCCGAGCTTCAATGGCTTCGCCACCGTGTCGATCGCCGCGCGCGCCTTGGCCGGGTCGATGGTGACGGCGCGGTATCCCAGCTGCGCCCCGGCAGAGGAGCCCATGAAGCCGCAGGCGACGAATGCGTCGGTGATGGTCGGCCGATCGCCGCCGCGGCCGTAGCAGGCAGGGCCGGGGCGCGATCCTGCGCTCTCCGGCCCGACCTTGAGCACGCCTTGGGCATCGACATGCGCGATCGAGCCGCCGCCGGCGCCGATCGAGGTGACGGCGACCGTCGGGATGTAGATCGGGAACTCGCCGACGATCTCGCCGACGCCGTATTGCGGCTGGCCGTCGATGACGAAGGCGACGTCGGCCGAGGTGCCGCCGACGTCCAGGCTCATGCAGTTCTTCAGGTCGCACAGCCGCGACACGTAGGCTGCGCCCATGACGCCCGACGCCGTGCCGGACAGCAGCACCTGCAGGCTCGCCGTCTTGCCGAGCTCGGCCTTCATGATGCCGCCGTTCGACTTGGTGACCTGCGGCTCCGGCGCGACGCCGATGTCCTTGAGCGCCTTCTGCAGCGCTGTCAGGTAGTGCGCCACGCGGGTCTGCGGGTAGCTGCCGACGACGGCCGTCGTGGTGCGCTCGTACTCGCGGATGATCGGCCAGATCTCGGAGGACAGGAACACCGGCATGTCGGGCGCCGCCTTCGCCAGGATCCCCTTGACCTGCTGCTCATGCGCCGGGTTGCGGTAGCAGTGCAGCAGCGAGACGATGATGCCCTCGGCGCCCAGCGCCCGTGCCTTCGCCAGCGCCGCCAGCACGTCGGCCTCCTCGACCGGCGCGTCGACGCTGCCGTCGGCGGCGATGCGGCCCTTGATGCCGATGACCCTGTCGCGCGTGACCAGCGGCTCGGGCCGGCGCGAGAACAGGTTGTAGGGGTCCGGCATCTTCAGCCGCGCCACCTCCAGCACGTCCTCGAAGGCCGCGGTGGTGAAGAGCGCCAGCCGCAGGCCCTTGCGCTGGATCACCGTGTTGATGCCGACGGTCGAGCCGTGCGTGAAATAGACGACGTCCTTGGGCTTGATGCCGTAGCGCGCATCGATCTGGCGGATGCCCTCCATCACCTCGCTGCCCGGCGCATCCGGGCGCGAGAGCACCTTCAGGCTCAGAAGGTCGTTGGTCGCGTCGTTGAAGATGCAGAAATCGGTGAAGGTGCCGCCGATATCGACGCCGATCCGATAGCCCATGGGAGATCCCGCGCTGGTCGAATGAAGCTGGTTTCAATTGCAGCGTAACGGGCGCCGGGAAGGCTGAGAAGGAGACACGACGACCGGCCTTCCCGCGCTGCGCGCATGGCAAGGGACTGCCGGCGGCAGGACCGGACGGCCGCTCTAGCGATAGACCGCCGCCATGCTCGCAGCCGGATAGCGCTCGCCCGCCGCGGCGCCAATGGGGATCGCGGCCGAGAGCGACGCGACCTCAGCCGCGGTCAGGGTGACGCCGGCCGCCGCGAGGTTCTCGTCGAAGCGCGTCGCCGAGCGCGTGCCGGCGATGGCGACCACGTCGTCGCCCTGGGCAAGCACCCAGGCGAGCGCTAGCTGTCCGGGCGTGCAGCCCTTCGCCTTGGCCATGGCCTCGATCGGTGCCAGGAGCGCGCGGTTCCGCTCGAAGTTCTCCGGCTGGAAGCGCGGATGCACGGCGCGTCGGCCGCTGACGTCGGCGGCCGAGCGGACGGTGCCGGTCAGCAGCCCGCGGCCGAGCGGCGCATAGGCGACGAAGCTGATGCCGAGGGACCGCGTCAGCCTCCGCGTCTCCTCGGCCTCCGCGCGGTAGAGGAGCGAGTACTCGGTCTGCACCGCCGCGATCGGATGGACCGCATGGGCGCGCCTGATGGTCTCGGGCTTCGCCTCGGAGAGGCCGAGATGGCGGACCTTGCCTTGCTTCACCAGCCTCGCCATGGCGCCGACCGTGTCCTCGATCGGCACGCTGGGGTCGATGCGGTGCGCGTAGTAGAGGTCGATGACCTCGACGCCGAGCCGCGCCAGGCTCGCCTCGCAAGCCTTGATGACGTAGTCGGGGCGGCCGTCGACGCCGTTCGGCTGGCCGTCCCGCCGGACCTGGCCGAACTTGGTCGCCAGCATGACCTCCGCCCGGCGGCCCTTGATGGCGCGGCCGAGCAGCGTCTCGTTGTGGCCCCAACCATACATGTCGGAGGAGTCCAGGTGGTTCACGCCGCGATCCAGCGCGTGGCGGATCAGCGCCTCGGACTGGGCGTCCTCAGCCTCGCCATAGGCGCCGGAGAGCGACATGCAGCCGAGCCCGACGGCGGCAACGGCGGGTCCGCCCTTGCCGAGCATGCGCATGGGATTCACTGACAGCTTCGGCATGGAGCGCTCCTTGGTTTGCCGGAGTGGGATCTGCCAGACCGGGATCTGCCGGACCGGGATCTGCCTGACTGGCATCCCTGCCGCGCCGTTACAGCGGCAGCCCGACGTAATTCTCGGCCAGCGCCGTCTGCGCCGCTTGGGACGAGAAGAGGTAGTCGAGCTCCGCTGCCTGCATGCGCGACTCGAAGCTCTCCGGCGGATGCAGCTTGTGCAGCAGGCCGGTCATCCACCAGGAGAAGCGCTCGGCCTTCCAGACGCGGGCGAGGGCCTTCGGTCCATAGGCGTCGATCGCCGTGGGGTCGCCGTCGCGCAACGCCCCGGCGAGCGCAGTCGCGAGATAGGCGACGTCGGAAGCAGCGAGGTTGAGACCCTTGGCGCCGGTCGGCGGCACGATATGCGCGGCATCGCCGGCCAGCAGCAGGCGGCCGTGCTGCATGGGAGCGGCGACGAAGCTGCGCAGCGGCGCCACGCTCTTCTCGATCGACGGTCCGGCGGTGACCGCAGGCGCCACGTCGGGACCGAGCCGCAGCCGCAGCTCCCCCCACAGCCGCTCGTCCGGCCAGTCGGCAATGTCGGTGTCGAGGGAGCACTGGATGTAGTAGCGGCTGCGCGTCGGCGAGCGCATCGAGGCCAGCGCGAAGCCATTGGCATGGCTGGCATAGATGAGCTCGTGGGAGCAGGGCGGAACCTCGGCGAGGATGCCAAGCCAGCCGAAGGGATAGACCCGCTCATAGGTCTTGAGGATGCGGGCCGGGATCGCCTTGCGCGAGACGCCGTGGAATCCGTCGCACCCCGCGACGTAGGCGCAGTCGAGGCGGTGCTCGTCGCCGTCGCGCTTGTAGCTGACCCAGGGCCGGACGCTGTCAATGTCATGCAGTGAGACGGCGTCCGCCTCCCAGACGATCGGCAGGCCGGCCGCAAGGCGCGCGTCGATCAGGTCCTTGGTCACCTCGGTCTGGCCGTAGACGACGACGGACTTGCCGGTCAGCGCGCGGAAGTCGATGCGGCGGCGGGCTCCATCGACGGCGATCTCGGTGCCGCCATGGACCAGCCCCTCGCGATGCAGCCGACCGGCGACGCCGACCTGGTCGAGCAGCGCCACCGTTCCCTGCTCCAGCACGCCGGCGCGGATTCGGCCCTCGACGTAGCTGCGCGCCCGCTGCTCAAGGATAACGGCGGCGATGCCGCGCTGCGCCAAGAGCGCTCCCAGCATGAGCCCGGCAGGGCCGGACCCGATGATCGCCACCTCCGTCGACGCCCGCGTGACCATGCTTCCGCGACACCAGGACCGGCGGCACGAGCCGCAAGGGCTCGGGCCGCACCTTCATTGCCGCCGAATGGGGCGACGGCAGGTCACGATGCCGCAGGGGACACGGAAAGCAAAGGCCGTAACCGGCAGCAGAGCACGTCCTTCACCCGATCCAGAAAGGCTTCGCGATCTCACGGCGGATGACGGCCGGGTCGAGGCCGACGTCCAGCAATTGCCGCGCCTCGAGGCCGGCCAGCTCGCGACGCAGGCGGACGCGCCGGATCCACAGGGCAAGCAGCGCGAGGGGCGACGGAATGGGATCCGATTCATCGGCATCGAAAGCGACATCGGGACGGACGTGACGTGTAGCGGACATGGACAGCTCCTGGCCGTACCGGCGATCGGCACCAGCCATGGCGGGCGCCGAGCCTTGTTGCCACGCACTTTGATCAGTGCAATAAGTCGGTGCAATCAGAACATTGCACTCGGTGCAAGAATGGCGCAGATCCCCGATCAGCAGGATTTCCGCGGCATCGCCGACGGGATTGCCGCGGACATCGCCGCGGGCAAGCTGAAGCCAGGCGATCGGCTTCCTCCGCAACGCGACTTTGCCTATGACCGCGGCATCGCGGCCTCGACGGCGGGCCGCGTCTATGCCGAGCTGCAACGCCGCGGACTGATCGTCGGCGAAGTCGGACGCGGCACTTTCGTGCGGGCGCCCGCGGCCCCGCCGCGCACGATCCTGGCCGAGCCGGCGCAGTCCCGCGTCGATCTGGAGTTCAACTTCGCGATTCTGGCCGACCAGCATGCCGCGCTAGCGCCTGGAATGTCAGCGCTGCTTCAGCCCGAAGCGCTCGTCCAGGCGCAGCGCCCCCTCGGCGCAACCGCGACGCCGGAAGCGCGCGCGGCCGCGGCGGCCTTCCTCGCGACGCGCGATTGGTCGCCGGATGCCGCGCAGATCCTGTTCGCCGGCAACGGTCGCCAAGCGATCGCCACGGCGCTAACGGCGCTCGCCCGGCCGGGCGAGCGGATCGGCGTCGAGGCGATGACCTATGCCGTGGCGAAGAACGTCGCCGCGCGCCTCGGCATCGTCCTGGTGCCGCTGGCGCTCGACGCGCAGGGGATGAAGCCGGAGGCCCTGGCCCAGGCGCACCGCTCGACGCCCCTGCGCGGCGTCTACCTGCAGCCGAGCCTGCACAATCCGCTCGGCGTGACCATGGGGCAGGAGCGCCGAGCGGCCATCGCCGCCGTGCTCGCCGAGACCGGGATCGTCGCCATCGAGGATGCGGTCTATGGCTTCCTTGCCGACGAGACGCCGCTCGCCGCCTTTGCGCCGGCGCAGGTCATCGTGGTCGACAGCTTGTCCAAGCGGATCGCGCCGGGGCTGACCATCGGCTTCATCGCGGCGCCGCCAGCGCTGACGTCGCGCGTCGCCGCAGCGTTGCGCACGGGCGCCTGGACAGCGGCCGGGCTGCCGCTCGTCGCCTGCCTCGCCTGGATGGCGGACGGCACCGCGGCGCGCCTCGCCGCCGCCAAGCGCGCGGACGCCATGGTGCGCCAGAGCCTCGCCCGCGAAGCGCTCGGTGACCTGTCCTTCCAGGGCGACCCGCGCTCTTATCATCTCTGGCTGGAGCTGCCGGAGCGCTGGCGGGCAGAGGCCTTCACTGCCGCCGCCGCGCGCCTGGGGATCGCGGTGGCGCCAGCGAGCGCCTTTGCCGTCAGCCCTGGCTATGCGCCCAACGCCGTGCGCCTGGCGCTCGCCTCGCCGCCGATTGACGTTCTAGCCGTCGCTCTCGGGGCGCTGCGCCGACTGGCTCTGGGCGATCCGGCCGACAGCGGCGTGGAGTAAGGAAAACTTACAGGTCCGGCTTCGCCAGCATCAGCCAGAAGACGCACAAAAGCGCCAGAAATGCCGGCCAGCCGAGGATGAACCAGTAACGCATGGTCACATGATAGGCCGTCGGCAACGGTGTCCCCGACGCGGCGGCGGCCGCAGCGAGACGCTGCGCCCGGATCTGCAGCCGGACGACAGGGGCCCAGCAAGCGAAGGCGAGCGCATAGAGGCCATAAGCAACGAGCAGCCACGGCATGTCCCAGGGCAGGCCGAGGATCCAGATCAGGGCGGCACCTGTCGCCGGCTGCAGCACGCCCGACGTGCCGGTGAAGATCCAGTCCGCGCGCACGACCATGCGGCCGACCGCGGCGATGGTGCGTGGATCGCCGGTTCTGTGCGCGCTCCACATATAGAAGGCGGTGCCGAGGCCGGTGCCGAACAGCACCGTCGCGCTGAGCACATGCAGCCACTTGAGCGGCAGGTAGAGCTCGCTCACCGATCGTCCTCGATCGCCGCATAGGCGGCGATCGCGGCCAGCACGGCGGCGTTCTTCAGGATGGCGCCGAGCGGATCGACCCAGATGGCCGGCGCCGCCAAGGTGAAGATCAGCGTGTAGGCGAGCGTCACGCCGGCTTGCGCCAGGTGGGCGCCCTGCCAGCGCAGCCAGACGCCGAGGCCGATCGCGATGTCGACCAAGCAGGCCGCGCGCGCGAGCCCGGTCCACCAGGCCTCCGGGACCCTGAAGGACTGGAACACCTCGGCGACGAAGTCCATCGGCGCCCACAGGCCGATCACGCCCGAGCCGACCCAGAAGGCACCGAGGCCGAGGCGGAGCAGCGAGCGCGCGAAGTACATGCGCGCGTGCCAGCGGTCCTGCACGTGCGAAGGGCGGCGCTGCAGCCAATCGACGAAGCGGCGCGGCGCGAAGCCGACAGCGGCGGCGAAGGCTGCGGGGTCGCCGACATTGCCGTGCTCCATCTGGCGGACGGACACCGTGCTGAGGGGTCCCTTGCCGATCAGGTCGCCGAGGCGCGCCAGCGCCCAGATCACCGCCATGGGCACGCGCAGCAGGCGGCCGGCCGGGATGTCGAGCCAAGCGCGCCAGGCGACCAGCATCTCCTTGAGCGTCAGCGTGTCCGGGCCGACCGGCTCGACCGTCCGGCACGCCAGGAGCGGACCCTCGAGCGCGCGCAGCACGGCGACGACGAGATCTTCGACATGGATCGGCTGGAATCTCTGGCCGCCGTCGCCCGGCAGCAGCACCGCCCAGGGCAGCGCCGCCAGTCCCCGCATCAGCGAGGTACCGCCGAAGCTGCCCTCGGCATAGATCAGCGAGGGGCGCAGCACGACCCAGTCGAGACCGGATTCACGCAGCAGCGCCTCGCCGGCGAGCTTGGTGCGCGCGTAATCGGTGCCGGCCTCGGGATCGGCGCTGATCGCGGAGACCAGCACGACGCGCCTAACCCCGACGCTCTTGCAGGCATCGTAGAGCGCCCGCGGCCCGTCGACATGCACAGCCTGGAGGCCGGGATCGCGCAGCAGCCCCGCCGCGTTCACGACGACATCGACGCCGTCGAGGCGCGAGCGCCAGGCGGCCGCGTCGTCGCGCGCCAAGTCGCAGGCGACGGCGCGCGCCGCCGGGAAGCGCCTGGCGATCTCGGCCGGCCGGCGCGCCGCCGCGACGACGTCATGCCCTGCGTCGAGCAGGCCGGCGACGACATGCCTCCCGACGAAGCCGGCAGCGCCGAGAACGAGGGCGCGCATCTACTCCGCCCGCTTCTGGACCCTACCCCCGGCTCATGTAGTCGAAGGCGCAGGCGACGTGGGTCTTCACCACGTGCATGAATTCCTTGACGGTCACGTGCTCGTCTACCTGGCCCATGCTCTTCGGCGACGGGCCGTAAACGATGCCAGGCGTGTCGTGGTAGCGCCAAAGCCGCGCGTCCGTGCCGCCGAGGCTGATCACCGGCATCGGGTCGAAGCCCCCGATTGCCTTGGCGTTCGCCTTGACGTACTGGATCATCTCGCCGTCGGGCGGGCAGTAGGAGGGCGGGTTGAAGTTGTCGACGCGGTAGCTGACCTCCGGGTACTTGGCGACGATGGCGTCGATGCCCTTGATGATGTCCTTGTCCGTGACGCCGTTCGGCAGGCGCACGTCGAGCTCGAAGCTGCACTCGTTCGAGATCATGTTGACCTTCATCCCGCCGCGGATGACGCCGGGATTGACCGTCACCGTGCGGACGATCTTGGCGCCGCCCGCGCCGTAGGCCTTGTCCATCGCCTTCTTGGCGGCATCAAGGGCGGTCATCAGGTTGTTGTTCTCGGGCACCGGCATCTTCTCGAGCTTCTTCAGCTTGCCGATCAGCTCGGCGGCGATCGCGTTGGCGCTCTTGCTGACGTGGTTGTAGGCGCCATGCCCGCCCTTGGTCTTCACCGTGAAGGTCAGCCACATCGGCCCCTTCTCGCCGTAGCGCACGGTGTACGGGCTCGACGGCTCGCCGTTCAAGCAGGTGTCGCCCTTGACCTCGTCGCGGTGCTTCTCGAACAGGTAGCGGGCGCCATAGGGGCCGAACGTCTCCTCGTCGGAGACGCAGGTCAGCGTCAGCTTGCCGCGCAGCTGGTCGCGGATCGAGTGCATGTAGGCGTAGGTGAAGATCGAGGCGGTCGTGCCGCACTTCATGTCGCAAGCGCCGCGCCCGAAGATCTTGCCGTCGGCGAGCGCGCCGCTCCACGGCCCGCCATGGCTCCAGCCCGCACCGTCGCCGACCGGGAACACGTCGATGTGCCCGTTCAGCACGAGGTGCCGGCCCGAGCCGCCGCAGGCGAAACTGCCGACGATGTTCGCCATGATCGGGTTGGGCGCAACCAGCCGGTGCGGCAGGTTGCGCTCCTCCAGGAACTTGCGGATGTAGGCGACGGCGACCTGCGTGTCGCCCGGCGGGTTCGGGCTCGGGCAGCGGATGAAGCCCTGCAGGAACTCGATCAGCTTCCCCTTGTCCGCCTCGACGCGCTGCAGCAGCTCGTCCTTCGTCACGGCCATTCTCGTCTCTCCTTCGTTCAGCGCGCAGCGCGCGCCGGAGCCTTCGTCGTCGCGTCGGGATGCGCGCTCGCCATCTCGACCATCTCGCCGAGCCGCGCGTACAGCGGCCCGCCGAGCCGTGCGATCGGCCGGAAGCGCTTCATGTCGATCTTGCCGTTCGCGACGAGATCGTCGCGCAGGTGGAACATCACGACCTCGCCGAACACGAGCTGGCTCTTGAGGTCGCCGATATCGAGGATGCGGTCGAGCTTGCACTCGAAGTTGATCGGCGAGGCGGCGAGGCGCGGCGTCCGGATGATCCGGCTCGGCGCCAGCTCGAGCCCGAGCGCCGCCGGCTCGCTGACATCGGGCGGGTAGTCGGCCGAAGTCTGGTGCATGGCATCGACGAGGTCCTCGGGCACAACGTTGAGCACGAACTCGCCGCCTGCCTCGATGTTGCGCGCCGTGTCCTTCGGAGTCCCCTTGCGCCGTCCGACGTTGATCGCGACGACAGGCGGCTTGTTCGACACGAAGGTGTAGCAGCTGAACGGCGCAGCGTTGACGATGCCGCCTGGACCTAGGCTGGTGACCCAGGCGATCGGCCTCGGGATGACCGCGCCGACCATGATCTTGTACGCTTCGTCCGGTCCGAGGCCCTGCGCCGGGATCTCCATGTCGCCCTACTCCGCTTCCGACGCCGCCATCATGCCCCGAGCGCCGCAACGGGCGCCAGATATTCGGCGGCGCGCCTGCCCCGGGCGCGCTGCGTGCCCGGGCCGTCGTCGCCTACCCGCCGTCGTTGGCGATCGGCATTTCGACCCAGAAGATGCTGCCGCCAGGGACGGGCTCGTGCCCCATCCTGCCGCCCATTTGCATCGCGATCTGGCGAGCCAGCGCGAGGCCGATGCCGGTGCCCGGGATCGATGAGCGCTCCGCGCCGAGCCGA
>JAEULF010000252.1 GCA_016793965.1 Alphaproteobacteria bacterium
TCCGCCGGCACGCTCGGATCGAGGCAGTCCCAGGGCTGCCGGCTGCGGGTCCAGACGCTGCGCTGGGCGCGGAAGGCGGCGGGCTCGTCGAGGGTGGCGGCGTGCAGGAAGACGAGGTCGGGGAAGCCGGCGCTGCGCTTCAGCACCGGGCTGCCGCAGCGCGGGCAGAACGCCGAGGTCACGGCGTTGCCGCTGTCGGCAACGAGCGCGAACTCGCTGAGCGTGCCCTCGACCGCCACGGCGTCTGCCCGCAGCGCGAGCTGCGAGGCATGCCCTGCCCCGGTGATGCGCTGGCACTGCCTGCAATGGCAGTGCAGCGAGACGACCGGTGCCGCGGCGGACCGGTAGCGGACGGCACCGCAGGCGCAGCCCCCGGCGACGGCGGTGCTCATCGATCCCTCCGGCTGCGCTTCGG
Organism: Alphaproteobacteria bacterium; assembly: GCA_016793965.1. Classification (GTDB taxonomy): domain Bacteria; phylum Pseudomonadota; class Alphaproteobacteria; order JAEULF01; family JAEULF01; genus JAEULF01. The sequence continues at coordinate 416 of JAEULF010000252.1, forward strand.
CGCCGCGGCCCGCGCGGCCGGCGCCTTCGCGGGCAGCGCTGCGACGTGGTCGATGGCGCGCGCCAGCCAGCGCGCCATCGCTGCGTCGTCGGCGAGGACGGAGGCCGGCAGCGCGACGTACTCGCGCATCGTCCTGCCGGGCATCGGGGCGAAGGGCCGCGCGCCGTCGCGCGCGATCTCCGCCCGGGCGTCGTCGGGCAGGCGCAGGATGAAGTCCTCCTGGTGCAGCCCGGCCAGCATGTTCCCGTTGAGGAAGGCGGCCGGGTAGCCGAACATCTTGCGGCGCGCGATGCGCGGGTCCGCCGGGATCGCCCGGTCGAACAGCTCAGCGAGCGCTGCAGGAGACTTGCGCCATGCCATCGCTGCATCCTCCGGCGTGGTTCCCCGCGGCGCCGCCGCGATCGTAGGCGAAGCGCGGACCCCATCCCGCCGCGCCTTCGGGCAGCAGGTCGAACAGGTGCCAGGCCATGCAGAAATCGTCGCCGGGCTGCAGGCCCGTGTCGTTGACGCGCAGGATGCGCGCGCCCTCGCGCTTGAAGGCCGAGATGCCGGGCAGCCAGCCGCCCTCGGCCGACCGGTAGCCCATGTCGGAGGCGAAGCTGGTGCCCTGGTGGCTGGCCATGGGGAAGCGCCAGCCGCGGCTCCTGGCGAAGCGCTCCTGCTTGTCAGGCGCGTCGGGGCTGGTGACGACGAAGGACGCGCGGTCGGCGAGGTGCTCGTAGACGCCGTTGTAACCGTCCGCCCAGAGCGTGCAGTAGGGGCAGCCCGACCCCATGTTGTGCACGACGAAGAGGTCGCGCTTGGCGCCGAACAGGGCGCTCAGCGTCACCGGGCCCGCTGTCGTGGCGAGGGCGTAGTCCGGCACCTCCTGCGGCGCCGTCTCCTGCTGCAGCTTGCGCATCTCCGCGCGCGTCTGCGCGATGCGCGCGCGCAGCGCCGCCATCTGCTTGGTGCCTTCCGCGTAGTTCATGGCGTCCTCCGTCTGCGGGTCGGCGCGACCTTGCGCGCCTTGCGTCTGGGCTGCGCGCCCGCGCCCGGCTCGGGCACCAGGAACGCCGCCAGGGTGTCGAACTGCGCCTGCCAGTACTTGGCGTAGCGGTTGATCCAGACGGCGGCGGCGAGCATCGGCCCGACGTCGAGGCTGCAGCGGCTGATGCGCCCGGTCCGCGCCTGCTGCACCAGGCCGGCGCGCACGAGCACCTGGATGTGCCTGGACACCGCCTGGAGCGAGATCGGGTATGCGGCTGCCACCTCGGACACCAGCAGCGGCCGCTCGCCGAGCTGCTCCAGGATCGACCGGCGCACCGGGTCCGCCAGGGCGGCGAACGCGCGGTCGAGCAGCGCCGCCTCGGCGCTTTCGCCGCCGTCGATGAACCGGATCTCCGCCGTCGCTTGCGTCATGGCGGCTTATTATCAACATAAGAGTTGATAGTCAACAGATGTGTTGATCGAATGGAGCATGCGGAATGCCCCGCCCCGACCCTCCCATCGCTGCGCGACGGGGAGGGTCGGGGCGGGGCAGGGGATTCGGCGGGAGAGACGCTGGCGTCGTCGCAGGGGATGGCGGCGGCGGCGCTCTGCAATATGATGCCGCCGGCTTCGACCAGCGGAGGCGCCCCATGCCGCTCGATATCGCCCGCGAGAGCCGCGACTACGTCGACCGCTACCGCGCCCATGGCTACGCGATCGTGCGCGGGCTGTTCGACGCGGCGACCATGGCCCAGGTGCAGGAGGAGGCGCGGCGCATCTACGCCGAAGGGCTGAAGCACCGTGCCACCTATCGCGACCGCAACCTGCTGTTCGAGATCCTGCCGGAGGCGCATGGCGGCCGGCGCTACGTGCTGCAGGCGCACTGGTTCGCCTGGATCAGCCCGTTCTTCGAGCGCTTCCGCCGCGATCCCCGCTGGCATGACCTGCTGTCCCCGTTGCTCGGCCGCGACATCAAGCAGGTGGCGCAGCAGCTGCACTGGAAGCCGCCCGGGGCCGATCTGACCGGCTACCGCTTCCACCAGGACATCAAGTTCCGGGAGAATCCAGCGGCCTTCCGCGCGATCGTCGAGGCCAACATCACGACCGGCCTGGCGATCGACAGGGCGACGCCGGAGAACGGCTGCTTGCGCGTCGTCCCGGGCAGCCATGCGAAAGGGTATCTCGGCCTCTCCGACGACGGGCCGCTGATGAAGGGCACGACGCAGGAGGGCGAGCTGAGCCGCGCCGGCCTCGACCCGTCCTCGATCGTCGACGTGGCGCTGGAGCCGGGCGACGTCGTGCTCTGGGGCCTGCTCACCGTGCACGGCTCCGCGCCGAACCGCTCCGACCGCGACCGCGCCTTCGGCATCTCGAGCTACGTGCGCGCTGCCGACAGCCCGGAGCGCGGCGAGTGGGCCTTCCGCGACGGTGTCTCCACCCCGCTCGGTCCCGAGCCTGAGATCTGCAAGTACGAGAAGCTGCGCGAGAAGCCCGGGCCGTTCTATGTCGAGGACGACTGGTACGCGCGCTGAGCGCCGCTCCTGGAGGACCCTGCATGCTGCGTGCCGCCATCCTCGACGACTACCAGCGCGTCGCCCTGAGCGTCGCCGATTGGGCGAGCCTCGCCGGCCAGGTAGAGGTGCAAGCGTTCTCGGACGTCCTGCCCGACATCGACGCGGCAGCGGCGCGGCTCCAAGACTTCGAGATCGTCGTGGCGATGCGCGAGCGCACGCCGTTTCCCAAGGCGCTGATCGAGCGCTTGCCGCGCCTCAAGCTCATCGTCACCACCGGCCACCGCAATGCCGCGATCGACGTCGCCGCGGCGTCGGCCAGGGGCGTCACGGTCTGCGGCACGGAGATGCTGGGCTACCCGACGGCGGAGCTGACCTGGGGCCTGATCCTGTCGCTCGTCAGGCGCATCCCCTGGGAGGCCGAGAGCATGCGCCGCACGGGCTGGCAGGGCGGCGATCCCGGCAGCCTGGGAACGGGCGTCAACGGCAAGACGCTGGGCCTGCTCGGCCTGGGCAAGCTCGGCGGCCAGGTCGCAGCGGTCGGCCGCGCCTTCGGCATGACCGTCATCGCCTGGAGCCAGAACCTCACGGCGGAGAAGGCAGCCGCTGCCGGCGCCGCGCGCGTCGAGAAAGCGGAGCTGCTGCGCCGCGCCGACGTCGTCAGCATCCATCTCGTGCTGGGCGACCGCACGCGCGGGCTGGTCGGCGCGGCCGACCTCGCGCTGATGAAGCCGACCGCTTATCTCGTGAACACCTCGCGCGGGCCGATCGTCGACGAGTCCGCTCTCGTCGCGGCCCTGAAGGAGCGGCGCATCGCCGGGGCGGCGCTCGACGTCTACGACCGCGAGCCGCTGCCGGCCGAACACCCGTTGCGGAGCCTCGGCAACGCGCTGCTGACGCCGCATCTGGGCTACGTGACGGCGGAGAACTACCGCCTCGCCTACGGCCAGGCCGTCGATGGCATCCGCGCCTATCTCGCCGGCAAGCCGCTGCGGGCGATCGGCGCGGCGGGTTAAGCAAGTCGGCCACTTCTCTGGGCAGCGCTTCTTCGACTCCGTTCCGCCGCTGCCGTGGTGGATCTCCGCCGTCGCCAAGCGCCGGCCTTGGCAGGAAACCGCATCGCGACGGGCCAGGCAGACCGCGCCCCCTCACCGGCCGATATGCGCCGTCGCCTCGATCTCCACCCGCATGCCCGGGATCGTCAGCGCCTTGACGACGAGGATGGCGCGCACCGGGAAGGGTTCGGCGAAGAACGCGCGATAGACCTCGTTCATGCCGTCCTTGTCCGCGAGGTCGACGAGATACAGCGTCACGCGCGCGACATCGGCCAGCGTGCCGCCGGCCGCCTCGATCGCCAGCTTCAGGTTGGCCAGCATGCGCCGGGTCTGGACGCGCACGTCGCCGCCGACGAAGGCGCCGGTCTCCGGGTCCTTCGGGATCTGCACGGTGTACACGACGGTGCCGGCCTTGGCCGTGCCGGTATAGGGGCCGGGCGACTGGAAAATGCCGGTCTCGACGGGTTCGAACATCGGGCGCTCCGCGTTGGAGGGGAGCGCCGAGCCTAGCGCGTCAATGGCTGCCTTTCGACTGGCCGACGAGACGCTTGGCGATCGGGCGCGCCAGCAGGGAATAGAACACGGCGATGCCCAGGCCGAACAAGCCGTTGATGATGATGCTGTTGAGCATCCGCGCGGGAATCCAGCCGGCCGCCACCGGGTTGCCCTTGATCGGCGCCACCACGAACCACCCGACCAGCACGGGCCCCAGGACGCCGAACGCGAAACCCGCAGCGTACCAGGCGGCGCCGCGCGGCAGCCGCGCTGCGACGAGAGCGAAGACGCAGCCCCAGAGCCCGCCCCAGAAGCAGGAGTTGACCAGGGCCGGCACGT
>JAEULF010000305.1 GCA_016793965.1 Alphaproteobacteria bacterium
CTCGATGGTCTGCCCGGACATCGACGTCACGATGTCCGACGGGCGCTGCGCGTTGCCGTCCGGCATGTTCTCGACCAGCGCCACGACGCCGATCACGTTGGCCTTGGCCTTGCGGCCGGCCAGCGCCTTCATGGCGCCGAGGACGGCGCCGGCACCGGCCATGTCCCACTTCATGTCCTCCATGCCGGCGGCCGGCTTGATCGAGATGCCGCCGGTGTCGAAGCAGACGCCCTTGCCGACGAAGGCCAAGGGCTGCGCGTCGCCGGCGCCCTTCCACTGCATCACCACCAGCCGCGGCTCGCGCGTCGAGCCTTGGCCGACGCCGAGGAGCGCCCCCATGCCGAGCTTCTTCATCTCGGCGACGCCCAGGATCTCGACGGCGACGCCGAGGCCGGTCAGGGCCTGGCACTGGGCCGCGAAAGTCTCCGGGTAGATGACGTTCGGCGGCTCGCTCACCACGTCGCGCGTCAACTCGATGCCGTCCGCGATCCGGTCGAGCGGCGCCAGCGCCTGGGCGGCGGCCGCCTGGTCCGAGGCGCCGATGCGCAGCTCCGCCAGGCTCGGCTTCTGGTCCTCCTTCTCGCGCGTCTTGTACTTGTCGAAGCGGTAAGCGCGCAGGCGCGCGCCGAAGGCCATGTGGGCGGCCGCCTCGCTCCAGCCGAGCTTGGCGCCGGCCGGCGGCTCGAGCAGCAGCGTGGCGACGGTCTCGCCGCTCATCTGCAGAGTGCCGACGATCTCGCCGCCGAGGTCCTGCGCCGCCGTCGCGTCGAGCTCCTCGGCCTTGCCGAGGCCGAGAAGGACGATACGGCTCGCCTTGACGCCGGACGGCGCCAAGACGACCAGCGTCTCCTTCTTCTTGCCCTTGAAGCGCGAGGCTTCCATGGCGCGTGCCAGCTGGCCGCCCGTTGCCGCATCGGCCGCCGCCGCTGCCGGGGTCAGCTTGCGTTCCTCGAGAACGCCGACGACAAGCGCTCCCTTGTCCGGCTGCGCCGGCGCCACGAAACCGATCTTCATACCGTCGCTCCTTGCCCCCGCCAAGCGCCCCAGGCCATACGCTGTCCGTCGTCCCGGTCCGAGCGCAGAAGTTCGCTCGACCGCGGCCCGTTGTCTAGAACAGCCGACCGTCCCTGAGCAACAGCGGTGGCCGAGCCTTCCTGCACGGCGCTATAGTGGCCCGATGAGCACGATCGACCGATACCTGGCCCGGCAGATCGTCCTGGCAGCGCTGTTCGTGACGGCGGGCGTCACATTCGCCGTCTGGCTGACCCAGTCGCTGCGCTTCATCGACTACATCGTGAACCGCGGCCTGCCGCTGATCTCCTTCGTGGCCTTCGTCGGGCTGATGCTGCCGACGTTCCTGGCCGTGGTCTTCCCGATCGCGCTGTTCGTGGGAACCCTCTTCGTCTTCCAGAAGCTGACGGCGGAGAGCGAGATCGTCGTCATGCGCGCGGCCGGGCTCAGCCCGCTTTCCGTGGCGCGGCCGGTGATCGTGGTCGGCATCGCGCTCGTCGGTGTCTGCTATGCGCTGACGCTTTACCTCATGCCGACCGCGAACCGCGCGTTCAAGGACTGGCAGTTCAAGATCCGCAACAACTACTCGCAGGTCGTCCTCCAGGAAGGCGTGTTCAACACTCTGATGAAGGGCGTGACCGTCTACGTGCGCGACCGCTCGACGAACGGGGAGCTGCAGGGAATCCTGATCCATGACGGGCGCGCCCGCGACCGCCACCTCACCATCATGGCCGAGCGCGGCGCGCTCGTTCAGATGGAGCGCGGCCCGCGGATCCTCCTGGTCAACGGCAACCGCCAGGAGGTCTCGCGCTCGGACGGCAGGCTCCAGCTCCTCTACTTCGACAGCTACACCGCGGACTTCCAGTTCGAGCAGGACGCCTCCGACGGCCGCTGGCGCGAGACGAGCGAGCGCTACCTGCCGGAGCTGTTCAACCCGGACGAGCCCCTGCTCTCCGACAAGGTACGGCGCAGCCTGCAGGCCGAGGGCCACCAGCGCTTGGCCGGCCCCCTCTATGCGCTTGCCTACCCCCTGGTCGCGCTGGCCGCGCTGCTCTTCGGCGACTTCTCCCGGCGCGGCCAGTCGCACCGGATCGTCGTGGCTGCTGGGGCCGTCGTCGTCATCCAGGTCGGCGCGCTGGCGATCCAGAACGCCTCTTCGAAGGTGCCGATGCTGATGCCGCTCATCTACGTCAACGCCCTGCTGCCGATCGCCGCGTGCCTGGCGCTGCTGTCCATCCGGCGCATGCGGCGACCGCCGGAATCGGCGCCTGATCGCGGCGAGGCGGTGGCGGCGACCTAGCCGCGGCGCTCGGGGGATCCGTCCATCCGGACCAGGACGGTGTTGATGGGATCCCGGAACACGGTGGCGTAGCCGGCGGCGGCGAGGCGCGCGCGCAGGTCCTTGTGCTCGGCGACGATGGCAGCGTGGCCTTGCAGGTCAGGATGGTCGTCCGAGAGCTCGATCACGAGCACCTTCGGTCGCCAGCGGCCGATGTCGAAGCTCGCGAACACGTCGCTCTCGCTGCCCTCGACGTCGACGACCAGGATCTCGAACCCCGGCGCTACGCCGTGCCGCTCCAAGAGGGCATCGAGCCGAACCTTGGAGACCTCGACGCTTTCGCCCTTGAGCAGCATTTTCCCCCACCACACGCCCTGCATGTGGTCGAACACGTCGTCGCGCGCGGTCGACAGGACGCCGCCCAGGTGTATCCGTGCCGCGCCCGGTTGCGACCCGATCGCGCTGCAGACGACGGTGACGCCGGGATTGGCGGCATGGTTGCGCGCGCACATCTCGGCGAAGCCAGGGACCGGCTCGACGTAGAGCCCGCGCCAGCCCAGGTCGGCGAGGAAATCGGTGTTGCTGACCGTGCGGCCGTCGAAGGCGCCGACCTCGACGAACGTGCCGTCGCTGCGGCGCCCGAACACGGCCTCGTAGATCGCGGCCAGGCTGGGGACCTGGCAGTCCTTCCGGGGGCGGTAGTAAGCGTCCTGCGCGCGCGGCGGATCGCTCATGCTGCAACTCCATGATCGTCAGGCGCGCCTCTGCGCCTGCGGTCACTCCAGGACGAGATCGTCGCGATGCACGATCTCCTCGCGTCCGCGATAGCCGAGAATGGTCTCGATCTCCGCGCTGCGGCGCCTGAGGATGCGGCGAGCGTCCTCGGCATCGTATGCGACAAGGCCGCGCCCGACCACGCGGCCGTCGGGCGCCTTCAGCAGGACGCAGTCGCCGCGCGCGAAGCCGCCCTCAGCTCCCGTTACGCCGGCGGGGAGCAAGCTCTTGCCCGACCCCAGCGCGCCGATGGCGCCCCCGTCAAGCACCAGCGCGCCGGCCGGCTGGACCGATCCGGCGATCCAGCGCTTGCGCGCTGTCATCGGCTCGGCCGGCGGCAGGAACCACGTGCATCGCTCGCCGGCGGCGAGCCGAGCCAGCGGGCGGGGGCGGTGGCCGTCGGCGATCACCATGCGGCAGCCGGCCGCCAGCGCGATGCGCGCCGCGGCGAGCTTGGTCACCATGCCGCCCTTGGAGAAGCCCGGCAGGGCCTCGCCGGCCATGGCGAGGATCTCAGGGGTCAGTTCCTCGACCAGGGGCACGTGCCGGGCCGCATGATCCACCTTGGGATTGGCCGAATAGAGCCCGTCGATGTCGGACAGCAGCACGAGCGTGTCGGCGCTCGCCATCTGGGCGACGCGGGCGGCTAGGCGGTCGTTGTCGCCGAAGCGGATCTCCGCCGTCGCCACGGTGTCGTTCTCGTTGATGACCGGCACGGCGCGGAGCGCCAGCAGCTGGTCGATCGTGGCCCGCGCGTTGAGGTGCCTCCGGCGATCCTCCGTGTCCTCCAGCGTCAGCAGCAGCTGCGCCACGGTGATGCCGTGGCGCGCATGCGCCTCCTGGTAGGCGTGCGCTAGGCGGATCTGGCCGGTTGCGGCGGCGGCTTGGCTCTCCTCCAGGCGCAAGCCCCGCCCGATCCCGCGGGGCTGCAGGCCGAGATGGCGGCGCCCGAGGGCGATCGCGCCGGACGACACGATCACCACGTGCTGGCCGGCCGCGCGCGCATCGGCGACGTCGTCGGCGAGGGCGTCGAGCCAGGCGCGGCGAACGTCGCCCGTCGGCTCGTCGACCAGGAGGGCCGACCCGATCTTGACGACGATCCGCTTGCCCTGCCGCAAGGTCGGCAAAGCCGGTGTCTGCGCGCCAGCTTGCATGGTCGCGCTCAGCTGCCGTAGGCGCCGGCCGGCGTCCAGGGCTGGTCGCCGTCGTCCCCGCCGGGCGCCTCCGCGCGGCGGAGCTGCGTCTCGGCGGCTCGGCTGCCGTCGATCTCGACCAGGAGGAGGCGGAGGATCTCCGGCACGCCGGCCTTCGTCACGCCGGAGAGCCTGTGCACAGGCTGCCTGGCGGCCCGCGCAAGCTTTCTCGCCTTCGTCTCGACGTCCGCCGGGGCGATCGCGTCGATCTTGTTGAGCGCGACGAGCTCAGGCTTCTCCGCCAGCCCGGCGCCGTAAGCCTTCAGCTCGCGGCGGACGACGCGATAGGCCTCGACGACGTCGTCCTGGGTGCCGTCGACCAGGTGCAGCAGGACGCGGCATCGCTCGACATGGCCGAGGAAGCGCGTGCCGAGGCCGGCGCCCTCGTGCGCGCCTTCGATGAGTCCGGGGATGTCGGCCAGCACGAACTCGCGCTCGTCGACGCCGACCACGCCGAGATTGGGATGAAGCGTCGTGAACGGATAGTCGGCGATCTTCGGCTTGGCGCGGGTGCAGGAGGCGAGGAAGGTCGACTTGCCGGCATTGGGCAGTCCCACCAACCCTGCGTCGGCGATGAGCTTCAGCCGCAGCCAGATCCAGCGCTCCTCGCCGGGCCAGCCCGGATCGAAGCGGCGCGGCGCCCGATTGGTCGAGCTCTTGAAGTGCGCGTTGCCGAAGCCGCCGTCGCCGCCCTTGAGCAGGACGACGCGCTGGCCCTCCTGCGCCAGGTCGACGAGCACGGTCTCCTGGTCCTCGTCGAGGATCTGCGTACCGACGGGGACGCGCAGGACGGCGTCGTCGCCTTTCGCGCCCGAGCGGTCCCTGCCCTGGCCGTGGCCGCCGCGGCTCGCCTTGAAGTGCTGCTTGTAGCGGTAGTCGATCAGCGTGTTGAGCCCCGACGCGGCCTCGACGATCACGTCGCCGCCGCGCCCGCCATCGCCGCCGTTCGGGCCGCCGAACTCGATGAACTTCTCGCGCCGGAACGAGCAGGCCCCGGCACCGCCGTCGCCGCTGCTGACGTAGACCTTGGCCTGATCGAGGAACTTCATCGGCGCACCATTCCCGGGCTTGCCGGGCGGCGAGGTCGGCCGGTCAGGTCAACGCGATTCAGGTCAACGCGATTCAGGTCAACGCGATCGGGGATCTCGGTCGCCGCCGCGCCGCCCGCCGCCTCGCCCGGCAACAGGCTACCCCGCGTCCGCCCCGATGATCAGTCTGCCGCTTGCGCCTTTTCGGACGCTGCCGGGACCACGTCCACCATCAGGCGGCCGCCCTGGGCGTGGCGGAAGCGCACCTCGCCGGCGACGGTCGCGAACAGCGTATGGTCGCGGCCCATGCCGACATTGCGCCCGGCCCACATCTTCGTGCCGCGCTGGCGGACAAGGATGTTGCCGGAAACCACGTTCTCGCCGCCGTAGCGCTTCACGCCGAGGCGCCGTCCTGCGGAATCGCGTCCGTTGCGCGACGATCCGCCTGCCTTCTTATGTGCCATTGTCCGACTCCCGGATCGTCAGGGGCGCCGCGCCGCGAGGCGTCAGGCGCCGGCGTTGATGGTCTGGATGCGCAGCACGGTCAGCGGCTGCCGGTGGCCGCGCTTGCGCCGGTAATGCTGCCGGCGCCGCTTCTTGAAGATGATCACCTTCTCGCCGAGGATCTGGTCCACCAGCTCGGCCGTCACGGAGGCGCCAGCGACCATCGGCTTGCCGATCTTCGAGGCACCCTCGCCGCCCACCATCAGCACGTCGGAGAGGGTCACCTGGGCACCCTTCTCGCCTGGCAGCTTCTCGACGATGATCACGTCGTCTTTCGCCACCTTGTACTGCTTGCTGCCGGTCTTGATCACCGCGAACATGGGCTCGAGCCTCGCCGTGCGCGTCGTCCGCCGCATGAATGCGGCGATGCAATGACGCCAATAATTCTGAAGCGCGCGGCCAGGGCCGCCCGCAGGGAGGCCGGATCATAGCGTCGGTTCCTGCCCTGTCAATTGCGCTCGGCGATCAAGACAGGGCAATCGCATACGGGGCCAGACCCGTCGCCGGCCCATCCTTACGACTCGCCCGCCCGCGGGCGGCTCTGGGTACGGATGAGCCTTGACCTCTTCCGGGGCCGCGCCAAAGGCGCGAGACCAAGAACGGGCGAGCGACGGACCGAAAGAACAGCGCAAGCCTGATCGCCCTGGCAATCGAGGCGCTGCGGTCTGTGCAGGCGTCGGGTGCGATGCCGGGCGCCGCGGGAAGGCCGACGCCAGGGACACGGACCTCGCGCTACCCGATATTCAAGAATTTGGGCTGCGGGATTGCAGCGGCGCAATTCCCGGAAACTACGATGAGTTAACCAAGCATCGCAGTTGTGGCTGATCCAATCTTGGTGTCTTCTTCTCCAGACTGTCGCTCTTGACGCGGGTCGCAAGGAGAGGTGCTTGGCCATGCGCTTGCAACATGCCCTGCTGGCTGGCGTGGCCGGCCTATCCCTCGGTCTCGGCGGATGCTCGACGATCGTGTCGGGTAGCAGCGAGACCGTGAGCATCGATACGCCTGGCGTTCCGCTGGCGAACTGCCAGCTTCTCACCAAGACCGGGCCGGTCTCGGTGCAGACGCCGACGCAGATCAGCTTGCCGAAGCGCAACGCCGACATCCCGGTGGTCTGCAACAAGCCAGGCCATGACGAAGGCCGCGGCGTCATCCACTCCGGATTTGACCCGTGGACGCTCGGGAACGTCCTGATCGGCGGTCTCGTCGGCTTGACGATCGATTTCCTGTCCGGCGCCTGGAACGACTATGACGACAAGGTCGGGATCCTCCTGAGACCGAGGCCGCAGCCAAGCAACCAGCCGATGCGCGACGGCGTGCCATCGGCTCCCATGGCGGCCCTGCCGCCGCCGATGCCCGGCGCTCCAGGGGCACGGACGCAGGCCTTCGCGCCGATGCCGCAGGCGCCGGGGGCCGCGCCGCCCGGGCCGCTGCCCGAGGTCCCTGCTGGTGCGCTAGCGCAGGCACCGTTGCCGCCGGCGCCGTCGCGCGCACCATCCGACGCCGCACGCGCGCAGTCGCTTGAGGCCGCCATGGCGAAGACGCGCGCGGCGCTTGCCGCCACGGCTCAGGCAGAGCGGGTGACCGCGTCGCTCGCGGCACGCGGAGAGACGCGAGGAGGAGGAAGCGCCGCAAGCGAGAGCGCCTTCCTGCGCCAAGGCTCGACCTTGGCCGGCGCTGGCGCGGTGGACGTCGGCTCCTTCGGCGTCCAGGTGGCGTCCTTCCTTGATCGCGCGCAGGCCGAGCAGGGGTGGCAGCAGCTCGCCGCGCGCATGCCCGACCTCGTCCAGGGGCGGCAGAAGATCGTGCGCGAGGCGCAGGTCGGCGGACGCGTCTACTATCGCCTCTACGCCAGCTCTAGTACGCGCAGCGACGCGAACAGCCTTTGCCAGAAGATCCGTGCGCGCAACATCAACTGCATCGTGAGCGCCATCTAGCCGGCGGGATTCCCGAGGTTCCCGGTCAGCGGCTGCGGATCAGCATGCAGGAGACGCCGCGTTGGCCGAGTGCGCTGCAGACGCGGGCAGCGCTGTCGGGGCTGTCGGACATGGCGTAGACATGGACGCGCGTGGCGCCGGCCACAGCTTCCTCGAGCTTGAACGAACGGATGCGCCCGAGAACGTCGGCATGGCGCTGCCATGTGGCGCCGATGAAGCGGTCTGCGTCGCCCGGCGATGCGAGGAAGCCCAGATAGACAGTGTCGCCGCCGGACTGGCCGGGCGCGGCATTGGCTACCGGGGCCTGGGACCGTGCAGGGGCGGCGGCCATTGTCCGGCCCTGTGCGCTCGACGATGCCGGCGCCAGGCTGGAGGCGGCCTCCTGGCGCTGACTGGCGGGAGCCGCAACGGCAGCGCTGACGGAACTCGCCGGCGGCGAGGCAGCGGCGACGGACGCGACCGACGGCGACGCGACGACGGGCGGCTGCGAGGCGTCCGCCACGGCTGTCGCGCGCGCATTGACGGCCACGCCGATCCGGTTCGGAGCGAGGAAGTGCTCCTGCAGCGAGCTGACGACGTCTTCAGAGAGGCCAATCTCCTCGTCGGAGGACACCTGCCATACGAGCCCGACAAGGCCGGTGCGCATGACCAGCTCCTTGTCGATCAGGTGCTCGGACAATGGCCGACCGGTCGCCGGGTCGATGATGGCGGCCTTGGTCTTGATCCAGTTGCGGGCGCCCACCAAGAGCGCCATGCCGCCGGAACTCGCGCTGTAGCCCGTGATCGTCACGTCGAGATGGACGGGGCGACCTGCCGCCGGAGTCTTTCCTTTCAGCTTCTCGACTTCCGCCAGCAGCTTCGGTCCGACCGTCCGGGATTCGATGTGCGGCGGCGCGATGACGCGGATGCTGGCGATGTGGATGGGCCCGGCCTCGCTACGCAGTGCCATGGTCTGGACGGGAAGCTCGCTCGCGCATGCGGCCAAAGCGGCGACGGCTATCGAGATCGTCGGAATGCGCAGGGCTCGCCAACGCGGCTCGATTGCCTGCGCCGAATCGGCCGCAGGTTCCAGAGGCGAGCAACTGTGCGCTTGGAGTCGAACTTTCCTGGTCACCCTCGAGCCCTTCCTGTGGAGCGCTGCGGCCATTGCTCTCAAATTGAGAAAACTGAAGTCGTAACTCTCCCAAAGGGGAGAATGACACCGTCGATCTGCAACGGCAAGCCCGGGCGATCCGAGCGATCGCGACCGTGGCGCCGTCGACTTGGACGATCGGCCGCAGCCGCGTCCGAGCGCTGACGACGCTCTGCTCAAGGCCCAGCCAAGCGCCTGAGGCCGAGCCCTCACGTCCGCAACGGCGAGGTGCCGCACGGGCCGGGCTTCCGTCCCGCGTGCCTTTGGCGATAATCAGGCTCTGCGGCAGCGGGCGCCATTCGGCTACCTTGTCGCGATGCAGCTGAACGGGCAGGAGCCTCTTTCGTGACCGCACCGCTTTGGACGCCAACGCCCGGCAGGATCGCCGCGACGCGCATCGAGGCTTTCCGCAAGGCCATGGAGCAGCGCTGGGCGCTCAGCCTGCCGGATTTCGACGCTCTCTGGCGCTGGTCCGTGGCGGCACCGGAGCAGTTCTGGACGAGCGTTTGGGACTTCTGCGGCGTCATCGCGGAGACGCGCGGCGAGCGGGTGCTGATCGACGGCGACAAGCTGCCGGGCGCCAAGTTCTTCCCGGACGCCAAGCTGAGCTATGCGGAGAACCTGCTGCGCCGGCGCGACAGCGAGATCGGCGTGATCTTCTGGGGCGAGGACAAGGTCAAGCGCCAGATGACCTTCGGCGAGCTGTACGATCTCGTATCGCGCATCCGCCAGGCCCTGGTCGCCGCGGGCGTCACGGCCGGCGACCGCGTCGGCGGTTTCGTGCCCAACATGCCTGAGACGGTCGCCGCGATGCTCGCGACGTCGAGCCTCGGGGCCGTATGGTCGTCGTGCTCGCCGGATTTCGGCGTCCAAGGCGTGCTCGACCGCTTCGGCCAGATCGAGCCCAAGGTCGTGTTCGCGGCCGAGGGCTACTACTACAACGGCAAGGCGCATGACTGCCTCGACCGCCTGAAGGACATCCTGAAGCAGCTGCCGTCGGTCAAGCGGACCTTGGTGTTCGCCTACACCCGCGAGGCGCCGTCGCTGGCAGGGCTGCCCAACGCCCAGATGCTCGCCGACGCCATCGCGCCGTTCAAGGCGGGCCCGATCACCTTCGAGCGCACTTCCTTCGACCACCCGCTCTTCATCATGTACTCGTCCGGCACGACCGGGAAGCCGAAGTGCATCGTGCACGGCGTCGGCGGCACTTTGCTGCAGCACCTCAAGGAGCATCAGCTCCACTCGGACGTGCGGCGCGGCGACCGGGTCATGTACTTCACGACTTGCGGCTGGATGATGTGGAACTGGCTGGTCTCGGCGCTCGCGTCAGAGGCCGCCCTGGTCCTCTACGACGGCTCGCCGTTCGCGCCGCACAACAACATCCTGTTCGACTATGCCGACGCGGCGCGCGTGACGCTCTTCGGCACGTCGGCCAAGTTCATCGATGCCTGCAACAAGGCCGGCATGGAGCCTGCGCGCACGCACAGCCTCGCGACGGTCCGGACCATCACCTCGACGGGCTCGCCCCTGGTCGCGGAGGGGTTCGACTACGTCTACGAGAAGATCAAGAAGGACGTGCAGCTCTCGTCGATCTCCGGCGGCACCGACATCGTGTCGTGCTTCGTGCTCGGCAATCCGATCGGCCCGGTGCGCCGCGGCGAGATCCAGGTGCGCGGGCTCGGCATGGCCGTCGACGTGTTCGACGACGCCGCGAAGCCGATCCGGCGCGAGAAGGGCGAGCTCGTCTGCACAAAGCCGTTCCCGTGCATGCCCATCGGCTTCTGGAACGATCCTGACGGGGCCAAGTACCGCGCCGCGTACTTCGAGCGCTTCCGCGGCATCTGGTGCCACGGCGACTTCTGCGAGATCACGGCGAACGGCGGGCTCGTGATCTACGGGCGATCGGACGCGATGCTGAAGCCCGGCGGCGTGCGAATCGGCACTGCGGAGATCTACCGCCAGGTCGAGCAGCTCAACGAGGTGGTCGAGTCCATCGTCATCGGCCAGGACTGGGACAACGACGTGCGCGTCGTCCTGTTCGTGCGCTTGCGCGAGGGCATCAAGCTCGACGCCGACCTGGAGAAGCGCATCAAGGCGCAGATCCGCAACAACTGCACGCCGCGCCACGTGCCCGCGAAGATCCTGCAGGTCGCTGACATCCCGCGCACGAAGTCGGGCAAGATCGTCGAGCTGGCGGTGCGCGACGTGGTGCACGGCCGGGCCGTCAAGAACAAGGAGGCGCTTGCCAACCCCGAGGCGCTCGACCTTTACAAGGACTTGCCGCCGCTGAAGACTGCGTGACGGGTCGAAGCCGATGGTCGAAAGCGTGGCCGGGTTGAGTAGGTCGAAGCAATTGAAACCCATCACGAAGGCGTGAACGCGGGCGCGCATTGCTGCTTCGGAATAATCCTGCCACCAAGCGTGTCTCGATGGTCGGCGGGGCGTGTGCCTCGCGCGATTGGACTCATCAACGGGAGAGACCCATGAAGTTCCGTGCGACCGCGCTGGCGCTCGCTCTTGCTGCCGGCACGACCGTCGTTGCCGCCTCGCTCGGCGCCTTTGCGCAGGGCAAGCCCGCCGACGCCGTGCCCTACCGCAAGGCGATCTTCCAGATCAACAAGTGGCAGATGGGCATGCTGTCCGGCATGGCGAAGGGCGATATCGCCTTCAATGCGGCAGCTGCCAACAAGGCAACGGCGGCGCTCCGGGACGCGTCGATGCTGGTCGGCGACGCCTTCCCCGCTGGGTCGGGCGACGGCGAGACCAAGGCGAAGCCCGAGATCTGGCAGAAGTCCGCCGACTTCGCGAAGGCTGTGGAAATGATACAGACGGCCGCGAAGGCTGCTGCGGCGACGACCATCGGCTCGAAGGACGACATCGGCAAGGTCCTGCCGGCCCTGGGCGCGGCCTGCAAGAACTGCCACGACAACTTCCGCAAGAGCTGAGCCTGTCGCATCGGATCAGCT
>JAEULF010000366.1 GCA_016793965.1 Alphaproteobacteria bacterium
GGAGGTGCGCCAGGCGACGAACGGCCGGGCCGCCAGCCTGCTGCGCGCTGCCGAGCCGTCGCTGCGCTCGGACGAGGCGCGCGCCGCCGGGCGCAGCGGCAGGGACGTCGTCGCCGTCGCCGTCCCGATCGTGCACCAGGACCGTCTTGTCGCCCTGAGCCACCTGACGCGGCCGCCGCGATTGCCCTCGCAGGCGCTGGAGGCGCGGCTGCGCGACCTGGCGATGGTCGCCGGCCTGGCGCTGGCCGCCATCGTCGTGCTCTCCGCGGCGGCGGCGCTGACGGTGACCTGGCCGGTGCGCAAGCTGGTCGAGCAGGCCGGGCGCGCCGCCCGGGGCGACCCGGCGGGCGCCGAGCCGCTCGCCTTTCCCGGCACGCGGGAGATCGCGCAGCTCTCCGAGGCCTTCGCGACCATGGCGCGCACCCTCGACCAGCGCAGCCGGACCATCAAGGACTTCGCCTTCCACGTCAGCCATGAGTTCAAGACTCCGCTGTCGGCGATCGAGGGCGCGGTCGAGCTGCTGCAGGACCATCACGGCTCGATGGCCGAGGCCGACCGCACGCGCTTCCTCGGCAACATCGCCGCCGACGCGCGTCGCCTCGGCCTCCTGGTGCGCCGGCTGCTCGAGCTCGCGCGCGCCGAGGTGATCGTGCCGAAGGGCGAGCGCTGCCAGTTGCGCGCCGTGCTGACGATGCTGGCCGATCGCAGCCGCGACCAGGGGCTCGCCGTCGTGATCCAGGGCGAGGCCGACGTGGCGCTGCCGATGTCGCAAGAGGTCTGCGAGACGATCTTCCTCAACCTGTTCCAGAACAGCCGCCAGCACGGCGCCAAGCGCGTCGCGGTCTCCGCGACCGAGGAGGGGCGCGGCCAGAGGGTCCGGCTGCTCGTCGCCGATGACGGGCCGGGCATCCCGCAGGAGCATGCCCGCCGCCTGTTCACGCCGTTCTTCACGACGCGGCGCGGTACCGAGGGCAAGGCAGCCGACGCGAAAGGGGGCGCCATGGGAGCGTCGAAATCGGGCGGTACTGGCCTCGGCCTCGCGATCGTGCGCGCCCTGGTCCAGGGCCATGGCGGCAGCATCGGCCTTGCCCCCAGCCTCGCCGGCGCCACGTTCCAGATCGACCTGCCGACGGCGCCGTGATGCTTCATCGCGCAGCGCCGCTTGCCGCCGCCCTGGCCATCGCCGTAGGCGCCTGCGCCGACCGCTACGACGGGCGCAGCGCGCCCGCCGATTGCGCCGGCTTCCCGATCCAGGCCGCGATCGCCAATGCGCGGCCTGGCAGCGACCGCTGCGAGCGGATGCGCGCGGAGAAGCACGGCATGTCGGTCGACCAGGAGATGATGGCGATGCGCTGGACCGGCTACCAGCGCAGCCTGGAGACGCCGGACGCCACGCTCTCGCTCGCCTATGTGACGATGGGAGACCGCACGTTCCTGAAGCAGGTCGGCTTCGACGAGGCGTTGGCCGCCTTCGCGCCGGACATCGTCAAGCGCGGCCGGCCGGTCTCCGCGGTGGCGTCCGCCGCGGTCGCCGAGCGCCTGTACGAGTACCGCTTCTACGATCACGACGGCGAGCGCTGCGCCGGCTTCGTCAGCCACGGCGCCTACAAGCATATCGGCCGCGACAGCCGCGCCATGGGCCTGGCCTGCGCCGCCGGCGGGGCGGAGGCGGAGCTCGGGCCGGCGCAGCTGCGCCAGCTCTTGGCGCTGCTGAAGTTCGGCGACGTCGGCCCGGACCCGGTGCCCGCGCCGTTCTTGCTGGGCAGCGGGCGACTTGCTCGCCGGGGCTTGCAGCGAACCGCGCAAATGGGGGAGCATTCGCCGTCGGAGTCCATGGAGCAGAGGTGATGTCATGCGCACCATGCTTTCAGCGAGCGTATCGGCGATGCTCGTCGTGTTAAGCGCGCTGTCGGCGATGCCGGCGAGCTCCAACGAGACGGTGCGCAAGCAGGTTCCCTGCTCCGACATCGCGATCCGCATCGCCATCGCCAATGACCGATCCGCGCCGGACAAGTGCGAGGACATCGTGCTCTCGCGCGAGGTCGAGACCCATGTCGGGTTCTTCAGGAACTACCGGCATTTGTCCGACCAACGGCACTCGGTGGAGACGCGAGAGGTCAAGATCTGGACGCGCTTCGTGTTCACCGACGAGCTGTCCACCTATTTCCCGATAGGATCGTTCTCGTCCGATCTCGCCGGCTTCTGGAAGGATTTCTCGGACAAGGCTTCTGCGCCCGGCGCCATCGTGAAGGTCGCCGCGAACGGACGCGACTACGAGCATCGAGTCCAGACCTACAGGGGACTGTCCTGCCTGGCGTTCCGCAGCTTCGGCCACTACCGCGGGCTCGGCAGCGACAGCAAGGCGATCGGAGTCGCCTGCTTGAACAAGGGCGCTTTCGACGAGGAAAGCGCCAAGGCGCTGCTGGCGCGCCTGAAATTCGGCCGCGTCGGCGCCGAGCCGGCGGTCGAGCGCTTCGAGCCGCGCGCGGGTTCCTGACGCGCAAGGCGTGCGGAATCGGTCGTCCCGGGCCCAGGCCATTGCGCCCTTGACCGCGTGCGGACGGCCGCGAATTGTCGGTGCTCGGACGCGGAGGCAGGACGGGGGCCGGGAGCGGCGATGGCGGAGGGCGTGTTCAGCGCGGCGCTAGGGCAGTCGCCGGAGGAGGCCTGGCGCGCCCTCGTCGGCTCTTTCGAGCGGTTCCGCTCGCTCGCCTATATCCGCCACAACATGCGCCGGCTCGAGCACCTGGCGAGCCTGGGCCTCGACCTTTCGGGCAAGCGCGTGCTCGACCTCGGCGCCGGCATCGGCGACCACGCGGCGTTCTACATCGACCGCGGCTGCACGGTGGTCAGCGTCGAGCCGCGGCAGGAGAACATCGACATGCTCGTCGCGAGCTACCGCAGCTCGGGCTACCGGCCGCCGATCGCGCTGACGGCGATGCGGCTCGCCGCCGAGGAGATCGGCCGGGTCGCCGGCAGCTTCGACATCGTGCACTGCTATGGGCTGCTCTACCACCTGGCCGACCCGGCGCCTGTCATGCGCGCGGCGGCGGAGAAGTGCACCGGGCTCATGTTGGTGGAGACCTGCGTGTCCGCAGGCGCCGGCGAGAGCCTCAACCCGGTGGACGAGCCGGCAGCCGACGCGACCCAGGCGGTCGGCGGGCGCGGCTGCCGGCCGACGCGCGCCTGGGTGCGGGCAAGGCTGCGCGAGTCCTTTCCCTTCGTCTACCTGCCGCGCGCCCAGCCGGCGCATGAGGAGTTCCCGGGGGATTGGACGGCGGCGGACAGCGACCCGCAGCGGCTCAAGCGCGCGGTGTTCGTCGCGTCGCGCCAGCCGCTGGCGCTGTCCACGCTGCGCGACGACCTGCCGGACCGGCAGGAGCGCGCCTGACGCGGCTGGCCGGCGGCTGTCAGCCCTTCACCGCCGCCAGCGCCTGGTCGAGGTCCTCGATCAGGTCCTCGACATGCTCGATGCCGACAGAGAGCCGCAGCAGGTCGGGAGGCGCCGGGCTGTCCGGCCCCTCGACCGAGGCGCGGTGCTCGACCAGGCTCTCCACGCCGCCGAGCGAGGTCGCCCGCTTGATCAGCCTGAGGGCGGCGGCGCAGGCGACGGCGCCCTCCTGCCCGCCCTTCACGCGGAACGAGAGCAGATGGCCGAAGCCGCGCTCCATCTGCTTGCGCGCGATCGCGTGGCCGGGATGGTGCACCAGGCCGGGATAGAACACCTCGGCCACTTTCGGGTGGCCGTGCAGGAAGCGCGCGACCGTGTCGGCGTTCTGCGCCGCGCGCTCGACGCGGAGATAGAGCGTGCGCATGCCGCGCAGCAGCAGCCAGGCGTCGAAGCCGGAGGAGACCGCACCGCCCGCCGCGCGCTGGGTGCGGATCAGGTCCCAGTACGCGTCCCTCTCCCTGGTCACGAGCGCGCCGGCGACGACGTCGCTGTGGCCGTTCAGCGCCTTGGTGGCCGCGTGCATGACGATGTCGGCGCCGAGCGCCAGGGGGCGCGTATGCACGGGCGTCGCCGCCGTGCTGTCCACCGCCAGCCGCGCCTTGGCGGCGTGCGCGATGTCCGCCGCCGCGGCGATGTCGGTCAGCCCGAGCAGCGGATTGGACGGCGTCTCGATCCAGACCAGCTTGGTCCAGCCAGGCTTCATCGCATGCGCGAGGGCGTCGAGATCGCCGGTGTCGACCAGATCGACCTGCAGGCGCCAGTGCTTCGCCGTGGTCAGCAGCCAGCGCCGGAGGCCCCAGTACATGACTGTCGGCGCCACGACGTGGTCGCCCGGCGACAGCGCCATGAAGCAGGCGGTCGCCGCCGCCATGCCCGAGGCGAAGAGGTAGCAGCCGGCGCCGCCTTCCAGTGCCGCGATCACCGCCTCCGGCTGCTCGTAGGACGGATTGCCGTCGCGCCCGTAGACCCGCCCGCCGGGATAGGAGAGATCGCCGGCCCGCTCATAGGTCGTCGCGACATGGATCGGCGGCACGACGGCATGGGTCGTCGGCTCGACCCAGCCGAGGCCTTGCGCGGCGACGGATTCGGGGTGGCCGCGCAGGGG
>JAEULF010000003.1 GCA_016793965.1 Alphaproteobacteria bacterium
GGCGAGGATGCGGGCGTAGACCTCCATCATGACGCGCGCCGGGCGGACGCTGCGCCTGGGGCACGCGGCCATCGCCGCCCGCGCCTGCTCGAACCAGCCCTCGGCGACGGCGCCGAGATCGGCGCAGACCGCCTGCACCTCTCGCCGCGCCAGCGCCGCCCGCGGGTCGGGCGCCGCGTCGAGGATGCCGTGCTTGAGCAGCAGCTCGCGCGGCAGGTAGAGGCGGCCGCGCTCGGCGTCCTCGACCACGTCGCGCAGGATGTTGGTGAGCTGCAGCGCGCGGCCCAGCGCGTTCGCGAGCTGGCTCGCATGCGGCTCCGGCGCGCCGAACGCCTTGACCGAGAGGAGCCCGACCGCCGAGGCGACGCGCGCGCAGTAGAGGTCGAGCTCGGCCATGGACGGCGCGCGAATGTCGGCCTCGGCGTCCATCTGCATGCCGTCGATCACCGCCAGCATGTCCTCGTGGCGCAAGCCGAAGCGCTCGGTCGCCAGCGTGAGCGCCATGCCGATCGCGGTCTGCGGCGCGCCGGCGAAGACGCGGCCGACCTCCTCGCGCCAGGCGTCGAGCAGCGCCCGGCGGCGCTCCGGCGGGTCGTTGCCGTCGGCGACGTCATCGACCGCGCGGCAGAAGGCGTAGATCGCGAACATCGCCTCGCGGCGCTGGCGCGGCAGGAAGCGCATCGCCCAGTAGAACGACGTCCCGGCGGCGAGGACCTGGGCGCGGACGGCAGCGGCGACCGCGCGCTCCTCGGCTGCCTGATCGACCGGCCAGGACGGCAGGGTCGCCGGGACCGAGGGCGGAAGGCTCGTGGAGTCGGCGAGAGCGGTCACGGCAGTGCTCGGTCCAGGGTGGCGCGGGAAGGACGGCGACGGAGGCAGCCCTCAGGCCGGGTGCTCGTCGCGACGGCCGGCGACGCGCCCTTTCCAGGCGCCGCCGCGGCCGCGCCAGTGCGCGACGGCCGAGGACAGCGTCATCAGCGCGTAGAGCAGTCCGGCGAGCGGCAGAGCTAGCCCAATCGGCGCCGGGCGTCCATAGAGGCGCAGCGTCGGTCGCATGGTCCAGACCATGGCGAGCCAGCTGCCGATGCCGAGCATCTGCAGCAGCAGCTCCTGGCGCCACCACCCCGCGACCGCGGCGGCCGGCGGCGCAGCATAGAGCAGCAGCATGCCGACCATCGTGCCGGCGAGCAGCCAGGGCGAGTGCCTGAGCTGCGTGTAGGCGGAGCGCGCGACCATGTGCCACACGCCGGCGAGACCGCCATAGCCGCGCAAGCTGACGGTCAAGGGCGTCAGGCCCAGCCAGATCGGCCCCTGCGGCTTGAGCCTGCCGGCAAGCGCGCAGTCATCGATGATCCGGTCGCGGATCGCCGCCATGCCGCCGGCGGCGGCCAGCGCCCGGCGCTCGACCAGCATGCAGCCGCCGGCCGCGGCGGCGATGCGCCGGGCCGGGTCGTTGACCCAGGGGAACGGATAGAGCTGCTGGAAGAAGTAGACGAAGGCCGGGATCAGCAGCCGCTCCCAGAACCCGTCGGCCTTGAGCATGACCATCAGCGACACGAGGACATGGCGGCGCCCGTCCGGCCCTCCGCCCATCGCCTTGACCGCGAGCTCGCGCAGATTGGCCGGGTCATGCGCGATGTCGGCGTCGGTCAGCAGCAGGTGAGTCGCCGCCGGATGGAGCCGCTCGGCCTCGGCAATGCCCTGGGCCATGGCCCAGACCTTGCCGGCCCAGCCCGGCGGGCGCGCCGCCCCCGTCAGCACGACGAGCCTTGCCGCCGCCTGGGCACCGAGCGTCGCCGCCGCCGCGCGCGCCGCGTCCGCCGTGCCGTCGGTCGAGCCGTCATCGACGAGCACGACCGGCACGCCGCCGGGATAGTCGAGCGCGAGCAGCGCGCCGACCGCCGCGCCGATGACGTCAGCCTCGTTGCGCGCCGGCACGACCGCGACGACGCGCGGCCAGTCCGTGATCGGCGGCGGCCGATCGGCGCGCCAGGGCGGCAGCCGCTGGTCCGCCTTCCAGAAGCGTCCGTGCAGGAACAGGAGGTAGAGCCAGGCGAGCAGCGACAGCGCCGTCGCCGCCTGGCCCAGCGCCAGCAGCGTCTCCGCGCGGTCGTGGAAAGGATGCAGCAGCTCGAACATGGCGGCGATCCGACAGCTTCATCTTGATGCGGGCACAGCGGCGCCTTGCGATCCGAAAACCGATCAGGGGCGGATTCGGCCAGCCGCGCCAGGCTGGGTCAATCGCTGCGGCGAATCTAGCACAGCCCGGAAAGTACGAGCTCTACCGCGTTGAGTACGTCCAGTGCCTCATCCAATCGAGCCAAATCCTGCGGGCAGCCCCGGCTGAGCGCGGCGACCTTGTCGAGCTGGCGGCGCAGCACGAGCGGCCGAACAATCTCGTTCGGCATGGCGTTGGCAGCTTGGTGCCATTCGCCGTCAACCAGCCGCTCGGCGAACGACCAGTCGCGCAAGCGGATCGAACCGGTCGCTCCGACGATGCGGAACTCGTTGCAGTCCGCCATCTCTGTGAATCCGACCTTGCCTTGCACAGACATCGGAATGCCGCCAGCCACCAGAGTCATCTCAACTGCGCGCTCGGAAAGACTGGGATCAGGCCCGTAGTGCACCTGCCAGCCATCCATCTCCAGCGGGCCGAAAAGCCGACGTGCCAAGAACAGGAAATGCGATCCGACCTCGCGGACGAATCCGCCCTCGATGCGGCCGTCCAACCAGGACGACGCCGCGGACTGCCAGGCGCGCGGCCAAGTCGCGAAACCGAGCGTCACGTCCGCCCGTCGGACGGGACCAATGACGCCCTCGGCCAACCAGCGCTGAAGCTGGTCGACAGCGAAGGAGGATGCAAAAGGGAAGTTCACGGCAGCGCGCTCGCTGGCCTTGGTGGCCTCGCGCACGAAGTCCGCTGCGTCGTTCCAGTCGACCGCCAGCGGCTTCTCGCAGAACACGGCGCGGCCAGCGGCGAACGCCGCTCGGGCATGGACGAGATGCGTAGCCGGCGGCGAGGCGATGTAGACGCAATCGCTGGCGGCGACCAACGCGGCCGCCGTCTCGTGCCGCGGCACCTGCGGCAACGCTGCGGCCAGCTGCCGCATTGCACGCTCAGCGGGATCCCAAGCGCCTGCAACGACGAGCACGGCCGGGTCGTGCGCGCAAGCGGCGCGCAGCAGGCGCTCGCCCATGATGCCGCAGCCGATCACGCCGAGGCGCACGGGAGCCATGCCGCCCGCCCCTGCCGCGCGACGCGGGATGCCGGCGCGATCGCGCGCCTCAGGCCCGCAGCGCCGCGTCCTTGACGCCGAGCGAGTTGATGCGGAGCGCCTCGAGCGCCTTCTGCACGATGTGCTTGCCGGTCAGGCCGGCGGCCTCGACCTGCTTCTCCGGCTTGTCGTGGTCGAAGCAGCGGTCGGGGATGACCATCGAGCGGATCTTGACGCCGAGGTCGAGCAGCCCCTCG
>JAEULF010000006.1 GCA_016793965.1 Alphaproteobacteria bacterium
CGCGGGTTCCGCGACATGACCTACGCGGTCGGCATCGTGCCGGCCAAGCTCGCGGCGATCGCCGAGCTGCAGCGCCGCGGCGCATCCGTCACCCTGCTGCTCGACAGCCTAGCCATGGTGCGCGCGGTCGCCGAAGCCGCCGCCGGGCTGGACGCGACATTCTCGGTCCTGGTCGAGATCGACACGGGCGGGCGGCGCGGCGGCGTCGAGCCGGAATCCCCGGCTCTCCTGGCGATCGGCCGCGCGATCTACGGGCAGGCGCCGCGCCTGCAGCTGAAGGGCGTGCTAACCCACGCCGGGCAGTCCTATCACGGGCGCAGCGCCAAGGAGATCGAGGCCATCGCCGAGCAGGAGCGCGCCGGCGTGGTGCGCGCCGCGGAGCGCGTGCGCGCAGCATCGCTGCCCTGCCCCGTGGTCAGCGCCGGATCGACGCCGACGGTGATCCAGGCCCGCGCGCTCGACGGGGTGACCGAGGTGCGGCCCGGCGTCTACACGCTCTGCGACCTGGACCAGGTCGGCCTCGGCAGCTGCGATGTCGGCGACATCGCCGCCTCCGTCCTGGCGACCGTGATCGGCCACAACCGGTCTGCCGGCCGTGTCCTGGTCGATGCCGGCGGCTTGGCGCTCTCCAAGGACGTCAGCGCCCAGGAGTTCATGCCGGACGTCGGCTACGGCCTCGTGTGCCCGGCGGAGGGCGGCGCGCCGATCCCGGGGCTGCTGGTCGACTCGGTGCACCAGGAGCACGGGCTGATCGCCGCGCGGACCGGCGAGCTGCCCTGGGACCGGCTGCCGATCGGCGCCCGCGTGCGCATCCTGCCGAACCACGTCTGCATGACCGTGGCGCCATACGACCGCTATCATGTTGTCGAGGGCGGCACCGACGTGGTCGCCGTCTGGGACAAGGCGACGGGCTGGCATTGAGCCCGCGTACCGGCGCTGCAGCCGCCCGCTGGCGCTGCGGCCCTTGCTGCGGGACGCCCGACGCGCCACATTTCAGCGACGCTGCGAGCACCGTCAGGCACGCGGCCCAATGGGGACAGGACCATGATCAGTCGCCGCGGCGCGCTTGCCGCGATCGCTTCGGGCACAGTCGCCGCGGCCGGACGGGGTGCATCCGCGTTCGAGGTCACGGCCCCGCCGCCATCGGTCGCCGCGCACTATGCCGCCGGCTGCACGACCCAGCTGACCGTGCACAAGGACTATGTCGCGGCCGTCGAGCGCGCCCTCGCGCAGCAGGGGCTTGCCGCAAGCGCCATCAGCGATCGCCTTGCCGACGCTCGGTGCCCGACATGCGGCTGCCGGCTCGTGATCGCGGCCGCACCCGAGGGAGCGCCGGCACGATGAGGCTGAGGCGCCCGATCCTCACGGCGCTGGGCGCCCTGGCGGCTCTGGCGATCGACTTGCCGGCGCAGGCGCATCCGCACATCTGGATCGAGGCCACGGTCGAGGTTGCCATCCCGCAAGACCGGATCGACCAGGTGCGCATCGGCTGGACCTACGACGAATACTTCTCCGCCGCGCTCATCGACGAGTTCGACCGGGACAGGAACCGCAGGTTCGAACCTGCCGAGATCAAGCGGCTGGAGTCCGCCGTGCTGGCGCCCGCGATCGAGTTCCATTTCTACGCGCAAGCGCGTGTCCGCGACCGCCGGATCTGGGCCAAGGCCGTCCGCGACTTCACCGCGGAGATCAAGGGCGAGCTCGTGACGTTCCGCTTCACCCTCGACATGCCGGAGATCAAGGTCGACCCGCGGCAAGAGCCGGTTGCCCTGGCGCTGTTCGACGAGACCTATTACGTCGAGATCGACCTGCCGAAGAGGAGATCCGTGACGCTGACGGGCGACGGTGCCGCGGGCTGCTCGGCGACGATCGGCGAGGACGCCCAGACGCCGCTCTTCGGCGGCGCGGCCTATCCGCAGCTCGTCACCTTGTCCTGCGGCGCGCGCTGATGCGTCGCCTTCTCCTGCTCGCCGTCCTGTGCTGCGCCCTCCTCGCCGGAGCGCGCGCGGTGCCCGCCACCGCCACCTCTCCTCAGGCACCCGCCGCGGAAGCATCGCTGATCGAGCTCACGCTGCGGGAGATCCATCGCCAGCAAGCGGCCTTCCATCGCGCGCTTGCCAACGATGTTCGCGCCGTCGGCCGCGAAGGAACCGTCGCGCTCCTGGCCGTGTGCCTGACCGCATTCCTCTACGGCGTGTTCCACGCAGCCGGGCCGGGCCATGGCAAGGCCGTGATCGGCGCGTACCTGCTGACGCGCGGCGGCACCTTGCGCGATGCCATTTGGCTGTCGACGGCGTCCGCGCTCCTGCAAGCCGTCGTCGCCGTGGCCGCCGTCGGGGTGATCGTCCTCCTGTTCGGCCTATCGCGGACGGCGCTCGTCGGCGGCGAGCGCTGGTTCGAGGCGGCGAGCTATGCGGTCATCTGCGGAGTCGGCCTGTGGATGGCCGCGAACGCGATTCGCGGCAAGGACTGCGAGCACGATCACGGTCATGGCCCTGGCCACGGTCACGGTCACGGTCACGGTCATGGGCACGATCATGCGCATGGGCATGGGCATGGGCATACCCACGGGCCGGACTGCGCCCACGGGCATGCGCATCACGATCGGCCGTCCCCCGCCACCGCGCTGCCGCTCGGCCAAGGCCGCCGCGAGAGGGCGGGGCTGGTCTTGGCATCGGGCATGAGGCCATGCACGGGCGCCATCCTGCTCCTGCTGCTCGCGGCGTCGAACCAAGTGTTCTGGGCGGGCGTCGTCGGCACGTTTGCCATGGCCGTCGGGACGGCGCTCACGGTCGGCTTGATCGCCGCTGCGGCGCAGCAAGGACGGCGCGGCATCCTTGCGGCGGCCGCGGCCGGCGGATGGCAAGCGACGCTGCACCGGGTCCTCGCGGCCTGCGGAGCCTTTGCGATCGCAGCGCTCGGCGGGCTGCTGTGCGCCAGCGCGCTCTATGGATCCGGCAGCGGCGCCTGACCGGCGCACGGCGGCCAGCCCTCGGGCATCATCGCGACAGGACGGGCGGACCGATCAAGACGAAGGGGGCCCAGAAGAACGGGTGCGCAAGCGACACTTCGCCGTGCTCGCCCTGGCGCCTGGCACGCATCAGCTTGAGCTTGGCGGCCCGCAGCGCCTCAGCCGGGCGCCCGCCCCGCGCATGCAGCGCCTCGAAGAACGCCACCATCAGCTCGGACGTCGCGCGATCCTCGACGCTCCAGAGCGTGACGAGCAGCGAGCGCGCGCCCGCGTACTGGAACGCGCGGCCGAGCCCGAGCAGGCCCTCGCCGTTGACCAGCTTGCCCAGCCCGACCTCGCACGCGCTCAGCACCACCAAGTCCGCCGCCAGCGGGATGTCGAAGACCTCGTGCGTGCGCAGGCGCTCGTAGCTGTCCGCGCCGGGACGCCGGGCGAAGACGAGTCCCGACATCATCGGGTCGTCCTCGTCGATCACGCCGTGGGTAGAGAGCAGCAGAAGGCGGAACCCCGGCGCCTCGGCCATGAAGCGCTCCTTCGTCGCCTCG
Source organism: Alphaproteobacteria bacterium (assembly GCA_016793965.1). Classification (GTDB taxonomy): domain Bacteria; phylum Pseudomonadota; class Alphaproteobacteria; order JAEULF01; family JAEULF01; genus JAEULF01. Next base: position 3,517 of record JAEULF010000006.1, read on the forward strand.
GCGCGCAGGTAGGCCTTCGCATCGGCGCCGAAGATCGAGCGAACCGTGCGCACCTCCTCCTCGGCGAAGGGCAGAGGCTGCAATGCGGCGTCGGCGCCTTTCAGCCCGTTGCCCATGCGGTCGTCGCCGCTGTCGCCCATGGGATTGCCGACGCCCAGGAAGGTCCGTCCCGCCATGCCGGTCCTGGCCGGTTCCGACAGGCGGGGATCGAGAAGCGTCGCCGACAGCGCGTAAGAGATCGGCGGCGCGTCCTCGACGAGGAAGCGCGCGCGCTCGAATCGAGCCCCCACCGGCTCGCCGCCGGCGCGCGCCGCCGGCGCCTCGGTCGGCAGCAGCTCGAACGGCACGTAGAAGAGCGGTCCGTGCGGCACGATCACGAGGTTGCCGGCACCGCGCAGATGCCGGGCGACCGGCTCGACGACCGAGCGGTAGAGCGCATGCGCCCGCTCCAGATCGAATTGCTCCAGCGTCTCCATGTCGCCGCCGGCCTTCAGCTCCTCGAACGGGCGGCGCAGGGCCTCCACCTGCGCGGCAAGGGTCCGCCAGCCGATCGGGAGAGTCTCGACGGCTCGCAGCCCTTCGGCGCCGAGCACGAAAGCGTGCGTCTCCTCCGCCGTGACGAAATACTCGAGCAGAACGTCGGCGGGCCCGAGGATCCGATCGCGCACGTCGCCGACACCGACAGTGTCGAGCGCCCGCAGCTGCGCATACCGGCCGTAGCGCTCCCGCAGCTCGTCGACGAATGCAGCCAGGTCGCGCTCGGCCGCGCCAAGCTGCGCGCGCAGCGCCGCCGCGGCGTCCGGGTCGCGCGCCTGCTGGAGCTGCTGCACCAGCCCTGCGTAACTCGATTGCAAGGCAGTCTCTCGCGCCAGCGTCGGCGCATCGACCCCGGCGCGGATCCGCCCCCGCCCGCGCTCGATCAGGTCGAGCAGGGTGCGCGCCCGTGCGCGCTCGGAGACAGCGAACGCGCCCTCGCCATGCCGCAGCAGGCCCGTCTTGCGGTATAGCCGCACCGCAAGTCCGACGTAGGCCTCGTAAGGTTTCAAGCGGACGCTGAAGAAGCTGAGCTTGTGCTCCTGCAGCGTCAGCCGGCCGCGGATCGACTCCAGCAGCTCGATCGCGCGCCCGAACGCCGCCAGAGCGCCGTCAAGGTCGCCCGTGCGCTCAAGAAGGAGACCCTTGCGATAGAGCACCGCCGACATCTCGTCGCGCGCCTCTATGGCATCGAAGCTCGTGAGCGCGGCGTCGTACGACGCCAGCGCCTCGCCGCTGCGCCCGGAGCGTTCGTGCAGCTCCAGCGCCATCAGGCGGTGCGCCTCGCCCAGCGACCGGCGGTCGCCGATCGCCCGCCAGATCGCCAGAGCCTCGCCGAAATGCGCTCCCGCCTCTGCGAGCCTGCCAAGCCGCGCCTCGGTGACGGCTGCGTGGTGCAGGGCGAGCCCTTCCCATTCCCTCTCCCCCATGGCGCGCGCCGCAGCCAGTGCCGCCGAGGCGGACGCCTGCGACTCGCCGAGCAGCCGCGCGCCGACAGCAGGATCCGCAAGGTCGGCCCCGTCGCGCTTGACGAAGGCGAGCGCCCTCAGGATGTAGCCTTCGCGCCACCGGTCGGCGACCGCGCGCGCCGCCTCCAGAGCTTGATCGAGGTAGCTCGTCGCCCGCGCATAAGCCGCCGCGGCGCGGTCGCGGTCCTGGGCAGCGGCGGCGGTGCCGGCGATCGCGGCGTAGCAGAGCCCGAGGTGGTTGCCGGCGCGCGCGATGGCACGCGACTGGGCCGCAGGATCGTCGATGCCCGCTGCCGCAGCGAGCGACGCCTGGTGCCGTCGGACGGCGCCCTCGACATCGCCGAGCTGGCGCGCGAAGTAGCCGAGATAGTCGCCTGCCTCCGCGATGCGCTCGGCGTCGCCCGCCGCCTGGGCCAGGGCGAGCGCCCGCTCGTAGGATTGCGCAGCTTCCGCGAAGCGCGCCTGGGCGACCTGAACGTCGCCGGCCTGCCGCAGCGCCCGCCCGGCCTCCTTCCAATCCTCCGGCGCGCCGAGCAGCGCGAGAGCTCCGGCATAGTCGCGCTCGGCCGCAGCATGGTCCTTTCGCCGCTCGCGGACGTCGCCGCGGTCGATCAGCGCTTGCGCCTCGCCGTAGCGGTCGCCGGCGCTGCGCGCGAAGGCGAGCGCGCTCTCGTGCCGCCCCGCCGCTGCGTCGTAGCGAGCGAGCCGCCGCTCGGCCTGGCCCGCCACGCGGAGCGCCGCCAGGGTGCCGCGATGGTCCTGCAGAGGCACGGCAATGGCCAAGACCTCGTCCGCCGCACCGACGGCGTCCGCGAAGCGGCCCTGCGCGAACGCCGCCTCGGCGCTCGACAGAGACGCGCGAGCGCGCCGGGCGGCAGCGCGCTGCGACGCGCTCCAGGCGCGCATCCGCGCGATGACAGAGCGCGGCGCGCCATCGCTCGTCAGCCGCTCGATGCTGGCCGCGATCGCCTGCGCTGCCTCATCCGAGCCGGGGACCTCGGCCAAGGCGCGGTCGGCGAGATGGCCGAGCAGGTCCCGGAGGACGAAGCGATTGCTTTGCGCCATGCGGGCGACAGCCGCGCCGTCGCCTGCGCGCTGCGCGCGCGCCGTCGCATCGGCCAGGGCCGAGAGGGCGTGCGGCACCGCGTCGGCTGGTCCGGGGGAGGGCGAGGAGCACGCCGCCAGCAAGAGGACCGCCGCAGCAGCAGTCACGCCGCGCCTGAAGAGCCGGTGGGCCATCGTGGTCGGCCTCCTGCGACGCCAAGAGCGGCGCGTCCGGCCGGCATGCAGCGAAGCGGCCCCTAGCGGCGGCGCCAGGCCTGCGTCCGCCGCACGACGACCGTCGACACGGCCGCCTGCAAGAGCTTCACCGCGGCCGAGGTGATCACGATCATCATCGCCATCGCCGCCGCCGCCGAGGTGTTGCCGTTGTCCTCCATGTTGACCACGGCGACCGCCGCCAGCTTGTTGTCGGTCGAGTAGAGGAAGATCACGGCAGAGACCGTCGTCATCGCGTTGACGAACAGGTAGATGAAAACGTCGATGATGGACGGCAGGCAGACAGGCACGGTCACCCGCCAGAACGTCTTCAAGATCGGCACCTTGAGCGACGCCGACACGGCCTCGAACTCCGGATCGATCTGCTTCAGCGCCGTCAGCGCCGTCAGGTGGCTCACGGTGTAGAAATGCGCCACCGTGTTGATCACCAGGATTGTCAGGGTGCCGTAGAGGAAGACCAGCGGATTGCGCGGGTCGTTGAAGAAGAAGATGTAGGAGAGACCGAGCACGAGGCCGGGCACGGCAAGCGGCAGCATCGCCAGGAACTGCGAGACGGCACGGGCGAGGGCGAACGCCCGGCTCTTCTCGACCGAGTAGGCGCCGACGAACACGATGAACGTGCCGAAAGCCGCCGCGGCTGCGGCCATCTGCAGCGAGTTGAAGTAGGAGCTCCAGCCGGCGGCGTCGGCGTTCGCGAAGGCGTAGTTGTCGAGCGTGAGCGACAAGTTGTACGGCCAGAACTTGATGAGCGACGCCCAGCCAGCCATGCCGATGACGCCAAGCAGCATGCCGGCGACAACGGCGCAGAACGCGAACATCCCCCAATCGTAGAGCGGGTCCGGCTTCGGCTCCAGCGGCACGGCTCGGGCCGTCAGTTGCGCAACCTGGCGGCGCTGCACCAACCGGTCAGCGACGAAAGAGAGCAGCGCCGGCACCAGCAGGACCATGCCCACGACGGCGCCCATCTCGAAGTTCTGCTGGCCGATGACCTGCTTGTACACGTCCGTCGCCAGCACGTTGAACTTCCCGCCGATCACCTTCGGGATGCCGAAATCCGTGATGACAAGGGTGAAGACGACGAAGACGGCGCTGATCGCGCCGTAGCGGATGCCCGGCAGCGTCACCGTGAAGAAGATGCGCAGCCGCGACGCACCCAGCGCCTCGGCCGCCTCGTAGAGCCGGCCGTCCGCCGTCGCGAGAGCCGTGACCAGGATCATCACGGCATGCGGGAAGCAGTAGAACACCTCCGCCAGCACGATGCCCAGCGGACCGTAGATCTCAAGGCCGAACAGCCAGTTCTTGAGGATGCCCTGGTTGCCGAAGAGGTAGATGAAGGAGATCGCCGGCAGAAGCGAAGGCGCCAGGATCGGGATGAGAGCCAGCATGCGGAACGCGGACTTGCCGCGCATGCAGCTGCGCGTCAGCCCGTAGGCATAGACGAACGCCAGCACGATCGTGATCGCGGCCGCGAGGAGCGACACCCAGACGCTGTTCCAGATCGACTGGGACAGCGACGGGTTGGCGAAGTACTCGACGTAGTTCGCGACGCCATTGAAGCCGCCGTCGCGGTCCTGGAAGCTTTTCGACAGCAGCGTCCACAGCGGCAACGCGACGCTGACGACGAGCCAAGCCGCCAGGACGCCGAGGCCGGCACCGAGCGTCACGTCGTCGCGGCTGACCTTGCGCTTCAGCGGCGCCGCCGCCAGGGCTTCGAGCGATGCCATCGTCGCGGTCCCCGAGTTGCTTGCGCCCGGCCTAGGCCGCGCGGAACGCCAGGATGCGGTCGGGCGGCAGGGCGACCTCTAGCCGCTGGCCGACGGCCAGGCCAAGGTCCCGCATGAGGTTGTTCGAGAAGTCGGCCGTGATCTCGCCGCCGCCCTCGCCCTTCAGGCTGGCGCGGCAGAACGAGCCGTAGAAGACCATGTCGGCGATCGAGACGGACACGCGGTTGGGCGTGCCCGAGCCGAGATTGCGCACGGCCACGTCTTCCGGCCTGAGGCAGATCTTCACGGGCGCGCCGGCAGGGATGCCCTCGGCGGACGGGCAGTCGAGCAGGGCGCCGCCGAAGCGCACCTTGCGGTCGCCGGCGATGGCGCCGTCGAGGAAGTTCATCGCGCCCACGAAGTCCGCGACGAACGGCGTGGCGGGACGGCGGTAGATCTCCATGGGCGTGCCGATCTGCTCGATCACGCCGTGGTTCATCACCACGATCCGGTCCGCCATGGTCAGCGCTTCCTCCTGGTCATGCGTGACCATGACCGTCGTGATGCCGAGGCGGCGCTGCAGGCTCTTGATCTCGTAGCGCAAGCGCACACGTACGCGCGCGTCCAGCGCCGAGAGCGGCTCGTCGAGGAGCAGCAGGCCCGGCGAGGTCGCGAGGGCGCGCGCGACCGCGATGCGCTGCTGCTGGCCGCCGGAGAGCTGCGCGGGGTACTTCGGGCCGGAGTCCGGCAAGCCGACGAGCTGCAGCAGCTCCGCGACCCGCTGTTCTATCGCGGCTCGCCCGGCGCGCCGGCTCACCAGGCCGTAGGCGACGTTGTCGCGAACCGTCAGGTTCGGGAACAGCGCGTAGGACTGGAAGACGATGCCGAAATCGCGCTCCGAGGGCGGCAAGACGGAGATGTCGCGCCCCGCCTGCTCGATGCGGCCGCTCGTCTGCACGTCGAGCCCGGCGATGGCGCGCAGCAAGGTAGTCTTGCCGCAGCCCGAGGGACCGAGGAAGCAGATGAACTCGCCATTGTCGATGGTGAAGCTGACGTCCTTGAGCGCCTCGAAGCTGCCGAAGCGCTTGAACAGCCGGTCAATGCGCAGATAGGTGGTCTTCGCTTGGCTCATCGCTCGCCACTGTCAGCAGTTCGGCCCCCGCCCATGTGAGGACGGGGGCCGCATTCAAGCCGTGCACCGAGCCTTTCGCTTACTTCGGCGCGGATTTCGCGTCGTATCGCTTCGTCCACTCCTTGAGGATGCGATCGCGCTCGTTGGCCATCCAGCCGAGGTCGTTCTTGACCATCCCGGCTTCGCCCGCCGCCGGATAGTTCGGCGGCAGGTTGGCGATCGCCGGGTGCGCCACGATCGCGTAGTACTTGTTATAGAGAAGGTTCGCCTTCTGCGACGCAGCCCAGTCAGCGAGCGCCTTGGCAGCCGCCAGGTTCTTGGTGCCCTTGACGATGCCGGTGGCCTCCATCTCCCAGCCGACCCCTTCCTTCGGCACGATCAGGTCGATCGGCGCGCCCTTGGTCTTCTCGGAGGCGCCGCGCATGTCGAAGCCGATTCCGATCAGGCGCTCGCCGCGCGCGGCCTGCACGCACGGCGCCGAGCCGGAATGCGTGTAGACCGCCACGTTCTCGTGCAGCGCGTCCATGAACTTCCAGCCGTTCGCGTCGCCCATGATCTGCAGCCACGCTGCCACCGTCAGGTAGCCGGTGCCCGAGGAGGCCGGGTTGGGCATCACGATCTTGCCCTTGTAAGCGGGGTTCGTCAGGTCCTTCCACGATGCGGGCTTCGGCGCGTTCGCTTTCGCCCCCTCGGCCGTGTTGAAGCAGACGACGGCGAGGAAAGCGTCCATGCCGACCCAGGTGTCCGGGCTCTTGCCGCTGCGGAAGCTCTTCTTCAGCGCGTCGGCGCCCTTCGGCGTGTAGGCCTCGAGCATGCCTTGGCGCGCGAACGCCTCCATGCTCGACGCGGCGAGGCCCCAAATCACATCGGCGCGCGGGTTGGCCTTCTCGGCCATGATGCGGGCCGTCATGATGCCGGTGGAATCGCGCACCCAGGCGATCTCGACGGTGGGATTGTCAGCCTCGAAGCCCTTCTTGAAGGGCTCGAGCTGCTCGTTCTCGATGGCCGTATAGACCGTGAGCTTGGTCTTGCCCTGAGCCAGAGCCTCCGCGCCCAACCCGAGGGCGACAGCCGCGACCGCCATCGCGGTCCATGCGGCCGTATGCTTGCGAGATGCCATAACCCCTCCTTCTTTCCGCCCGATCGCGCCCGCGAGCGTGCCGCCCCAGGCCGACATGGTGTTGACGCTAACATGCCCGACGATGCCAGGACATATGGCCGGTTTTGTGGCCTTTTGTGGTAGTTTGACTGCCACTTGCGTCGCAGACGGCCGGATACTGACGAGCCGCCATGACGCAACGCCGGCATCTCGGTTACCGATTTGTGACAAAAGGCGCCGCACGGCGCAATGAGAGTCTGGTCCGACCCGAGGCGATCGCATGATCCACGACAGTTACGCCTACGATGCAGCGATGCTCGATGATCTGGTGCGCAGTCACCGCCCGGGCGGACCCCTGCCGCAAGCGTTCTACACCAGCCCAGCCGTGTTCAACGCCGACATGGACCGGATCTTCGGCCGGTACTGGTTGCATGCGGGGCACAGCTGCATGCTGCCGGAGCCCGGCGACTTCATCACCTGGCAGGTGGGCAGCGACAGCATCCTCGTCGTGCGCGGCCGCGACGGCGCGATCCGAGCCTTCCACAACGCATGCCGCCACCGCGGCGCCCGGCTCTGCCGCGACGAAATCGGCAGGAAGCCGCGCATCACGTGCCCCTACCACGCCTGGTCCTACGACCTCGACGGGCGCTGCCTGGTCAAGACGGAGAAGGAGTTCGGCGTGCACGAGCGCGAGCTCGGCCTGGTGCCGGTCAGGCTGCGCGACGTCGCCGGCCTGCTCTTCGTGGCGCTCGGCGACGATCCCGTCGATTTCGACTCGGCCGCCGCGGGCATCGCCAGCCTGCTCGCCGTGCATGGCCTGGAGCGAGGCAAGGTGGCGAAGCAAGCGACGTACGACGTCAAGGCCAACTGGAAGCTCGTCTTCGAGAACAACCGCGAGTGCTATCACTGCCCCTCCGCGCACCCGGAGTACATCAAGGGCACCTATGACGTGATGCGCCTCGACCCGCGCCGCGCGGCGGAGGTCGAGCGGGTGGCCGAGGCGGCCAACCGGCGCTTCGCGGCACTCGGGCTCGAGCCCGGCGACGCCTCCTCGCGCATGACCGAGGGCTTCTGGCGCGCCCGGCGCGCGCCGCTGATGGAGGGATGGGTCACGCAAAGCCTAGACGGCACGCCGGTCGCCCCGCTGATGGGCAACCTCAAGGACCGCGACGTCGGCACGCTGCGCATCACCGTCTTCCCGAACTTCTGGCAGCATGCCAGCAGCGACCACGCGGTCGCCACCCGCCTGACGCCGGTCGACGCGACTCGCACGCGGGTCGATGTCTGGTGGATCGTCGACAAGGACGCGCAGGAGGGTCGCGACTACGACCTCGCCAAGCTCATGCCTTTCTGGCAGCGCACATCCGAGCAGGACTGGGCCATCTGCGCGGAGAACCAGGCCGGCGTCAGCAGCCGCGGCTATCGTCCCGGCCGCTACGGGCTGACGCAGGAGACCAACGTCGCGCAGTTCGTCGAATGGTATCTCGGCGAGCTGCAGCCGCGGCAAGCGCCCCTGAAAGTCGTCTCGGCATGACCTCGCGCCCCCTCCCCGACCGCGCCCGCATCGTCATCGTCGGCGCGGGCGCCATCGGCTGCTCGATCGCCTATCACCTCGCCAGGGCGGGCGAGCGCGACGTCGTCGTGCTGGAGAAGAGCGGCATCACGCACGGCTCGACCTGGCATGCCGCCGGGCTGGTCGGCCAGCTCCGCTCCAAGCGCAACCTGACGCGGATGATGCAGAACAGCGTGGCGCTGTACAACGAGATCGAGAAGGAGACCGGCCAGGCGATCGACGGGCGCCCGGTCGGCAGCCTGCGCATCGCGTCGTCCAAGGACCGCTGGAGCGAGATCAAGCGCACGGCGACGACCGCCCGCAGCTTCGGCTTCGAGCTGCACCTGATGACGCCGGCCGAGGCCAAGCAGGCCTTCCCCTACATCACGACCGACGGCGTCGAAGGT